>NZ_JBAFWZ010000021.1:0-58150 GCF_036662795.1 Lysinibacillus sp. 54212 | reverse complement strand
AATACAGACAGCAGCTTCAACAAGTTGCCTAGGCTTTTTTCAAAATGTCCTTTACGAAGGGTACACTTTATTTTTTGACGGCATCTTTTTTATTGCGGCAAGGAGTCGACCATCTTTTGAAGCTTCTCGATGTTTAATTGTACAACGATAACGAAACTATTTAATAGAATGTGGGCAACGATAGAAGTTAGCAAACGCTTTGTTTTGTAATATAGAAATGCGAATATTAAACCACAAATTGTATATAGTATGATATGGGTAAAATCAAAATGTATGGCAGCAAATACTACTGCACTAACTATCGTTGATACCCAGAAGCCCTGTACTTGAATAAGGGAACCAAAAATTACACGGCGGAATACTAGCTCCTCTAGAATCGGCCCGATAATCGCGATAACGAGGATCATAATAGGTGCTAGCTTTGCCAACTCTGTTAACGAGGCTGTATTTTCAGAGCCGGCCTCTATCCCGATAGCCATTTCGATATATGCCCCAATCGATTGACCTAATAATACTAGGAAGAAACCGATAATGCCCCAGCCGATCGCTTGAAGGGTTGAGGCCTTTTCCCCTTTAAAGATGTTGAAAAATTGCTTATTTCGGTTGACTAGCACAAGACAAATGATTAGTGATAGGATACCAAAAATAGTGGACCACCAGGCAACTAAGATAGAACCTTTTTGCGCTGCTGGAGCGTCAATTAAGCCAACTATAAACTCCCGTAAACCAGGAATGAATAAAATAAACGCAGATAGCTGAAAGACAAAAATATACGTTAATAAAATATAGAACGCGGTTTTTTGTGCTTTAAACCTCGGTGATTGCATCGTGCTCAATGGAATAACTCCCTCTTTCTTTGACTATGATGTATAGGCGCTAGCTTTATTTTAGTTGAAAATGGAAAGAAAACAAAATTTTTTGATGTTCTCGCTTGCAAAAAAAAAAAGAATTTATTAATATTAAAAATGTGTTAGCACTCTTTATTGACGAGTGCTAAAATAAACAAACATATTTTGTAGGAGGTTGTTTCATGTTAAGACCATTAGGTGATCGTATCATTATCGAACTAGTTGAGGTAGAGGAGAAAACGGCATTTGGTATCGTCCTTCCAGACTCAGCAAAAGAAAAACCACAAACAGGTAAAGTCGTTGCTGTGGGAACAGGTCGTGTACTAGATAACGGCACTCGTGTCGAGCTTGACGTGAAAGAAGGCGACGAAATCATCTTCTCAAAATTCGCTGGTACAGAAGTTAAATACGAAGGTACAGAGTATTTAATTATACGCGAAAGCGATGTATTAGCAGTAATCGGTTAATCTTGAATATTTCAATCTAGACAGGTAAGCCCCTATAAATAGTAGGTGCTGCCATGCGTATTATGATTCTATTAAATAAACGTTTTTAAATTCAGGAGGTTAATCACAATGGCAAAAGATATTAAATTCTCAGAAGAAGCTCGTTCATTAATGCTTCAAGGTGTAGATAAATTAGCTAACGCTGTAAAGGTAACTTTAGGACCTAAAGGCCGTAACGTAGTGTTAGAGAAAAAATTCGGTTCTCCATTAATTACAAATGACGGTGTATCCATTGCAAAAGAAATTGAGCTAGAAAACCCGTATGAAAACATGGGGGCAAAATTAGTAGCAGAGGTAGCGTCAAAAACGAATGAAATCGCTGGTGATGGTACTACAACTGCAACAGTTTTAGCTCAAGCAATGATTCGTGAAGGTTTAAAAAACGTTACAGCTGGTGCAAACCCTGTAGGTATTCGTAAAGGGATGGACAAGGCTGTAGCGGCTGCTTTAACTGAGCTGCAAGCTATTTCTCGTCCAGTAGAAAATAAAGAGTCAATTGCACAAGTAGCGGCAATCTCTTCAGCTGACGAAGAAATCGGTGGTTACATTGCAGATGCAATGGAGCGCGTTGGTAACGACGGTGTTATTACAATCGAAGAGTCTAAAGGCTTCACAACAGAGCTAGACGTAGTAGAAGGTATGCAATTCGACCGCGGTTATGCATCTCACTATATGGTAACTGATACAGATAAAATGGAAGCTGTACTTGATAACCCATATATTTTAATTACAGATAAAAAAATTACAAACATCCAAGAAGTACTTCCTGTCCTAGAGCAAGTTGTACAACAAGGTCGTCCACTACTGATGATTGCGGAAGATGTAGAAGGTGAAGCACTAGCAACACTAGTAGTAAACAAGCTACGTGGTACATTCCATGCAGTAGCAGTAAAAGCACCTGGCTTCGGTGATCGTCGTAAGGCAATGCTTGAAGACATCGCGATTTTAACAGGTGGTCAAGTGATCACACAAGATCTAGGCTTAGACTTAAAAACAGCTGACTTAACTTCACTAGGTCGCGCGGCAAAGGTTGTTGTATCTAAAGATAACACAACAATCGTTGAAGGTGCTGGTGACGTAGTAGCAATCGAATCTCGCGTAGGTCAAATTCGTGCACAGCTTGCAGAAACGACATCTGAATTCGATAAAGAAAAATTACAAGAGCGCCTAGCAAAATTAGCTGGTGGAGTAGCAGTCATCAAAGTTGGTGCTGCAACAGAAACAGAGTTAAAAGAGCGTAAACTTCGTATCGAGGATGCATTAAACTCTACACGCGCGGCAGTAGAAGAAGGTATCGTATCAGGTGGTGGTACTGCCCTTCTAAACGTATACGGTGCAGTAGAAAAAGTACTTGAAACAGTAGAAGGCGACGTAGCAACAGGTGTGAAAATCATCCTACGTGCTCTTGAAGAACCAGTACGTCAAATTTCTGACAACGCAGGTCTTGAAGGTTCAATCATCGTTGACCGTCTAAAACGCGAGGAAGTAGGAACTGGCTTCAACGCAGCAACAGGCGAGTGGGTAAACATGATGGAAGCAGGTATCGTAGACCCAGCAAAAGTTACTCGCTCAGCACTTCAAAACGCAGCTTCTGTAGCAGCTCTATTCTTAACAACTGAAGCAGTAGTAGCAGACATTCCAGAACCAGCTGGTGCAGGTATGGGTATGCCTGATATGGGTGGAATGGGCGGAATGCCAGGGATGATGTAATTAGAGCCCCAAACCCTTTGAGGCTCTACCACTTACACATAAGCTCTGTCTTAAATTTAACATTTGCTTAACTGAGCCCACTCATAAGTTCACTGAACTTGTGAGTGGGCTCTTTTTTAGTTTTGTTACATGTTGATATACTAAGTTTTTATTCAGCGTTTATGAAGGTATTTCAGGACTCAATGGTGAATCTAATTTTGGTATAAAATTTAATATACTTCTCATATAGTAACAGAGGTGAGCAGCAGGTTTTATTAATCAAAAGGATGGTGTATTTGACGAATCAAATTAATTGGTTATTAGTGATGCAATTAGGAATGGGTCTATTTTGGATTGTGACATACATACTCATTATATTTCGTGGATTTCGAGATAAGGCATATGGGATGCCGATGGTTGCGATTTGTGCCAATATTTCATGGGAATTCATTTTTGCATTCATTTACCCAATAAATGATTTACAACAGAAAATCACGATGATTTGGTTTGCCCTGGATATTGTCATACTGAGGCAATATTTAATTTACGGTCCAAGGGAATTTAAAAAATACCTATCAAGGACGCTTTTTTATTCATCCTTTTTCATAACACTAGGCATTAGCTTTCTTATGATGTTGACAATCATACATGAAATTAATGATTTCGAAGGGAAGTATATTGCTTTTTCTCAAAATTTAATGATGTCGGGCTTATTTATCTCATTATTATTTTGGCGAGGGAGTTTGAAGGGGCAATCGTCAGCTATCGGCATTTTTAAAATGCTGGGCACTTTATGTGCTTCGATTGCTTCTTATTTCTATTTCAAAACAAACCTGATTACAATTATTAGTGTGGCTATTTTAATATATGATTTGATGTATATTGGTTTAATTTATAAGGTAAATAGAAAAAGTCACTCTTACATTAGTTAAGAGTGATTTTTTAGTTATGATAAGAAAGTGAAACAGTCATGTAGAGAAAAAGATATTGATAGAATACATATACCAGAAGAGGTGAGGCTAAAAGATAGATGATATATGTTTGGAAAGCAATAAAGGGAACACCCTCGAAAATATTTGAGAAATCCTTGTAGTAAACACCAAAAGCAAATGCCAATGAAAAAGAGAAAATAAAAGGCGAAGCTATAACGGACATTGCATGACTGATCATTAGTTTACTCAAATGATAACCTCCTTCGAACAGACAAAAGCTAAGCTGTAATACTTGGGAAGAAAAAGGATAAAATATAACAAACGCCCACGATTAAAAGAAAATAACCAATAATACGGTTTACTTTAAGGGCAGTGTCACTAGGTTCGGCATCTCGAAATTGCCATCCTATAGAAAAAAACCAAACAAGACCAGGGAGTAAAATATTTAATAAACCAAATAAAACAAGTATACTTCCAACAAATAATGGCATAAAGTAACCTCTTTTTTAATAAATTATCTATTCTATATCTACTTTTTTTAAAAGTACATTACTGCAATAAATACTTTTTTATGTCTATAAGTTAAGAAAATAAATGAATCAACAAAAAACTATAACTATCTCATCACCGTGGTATTCCAAAAGATTACTTGTCATTAAGCTGACTAAATCGTTAATTTCATTCGCCAATAATTTAAATTTCATGATTAATCCTCCACGTACATTAAAGGATCTAGCTGTCGATCCCATCATTTTTTCGGTTTCTAGAAAAGTCGATAATACTGTAAGTTCCTGTAATTAAAAGGGCGATTACCATAGGATAAAAAATTAAGATAGCTTGATGCAAATATTCTGCTAGTGTATATTCTCCCCATTCAAGCCATATACGCCAACCCATTCCTAAATAACCTAATAGTAAAGTAATAATAAAAACGAGCCATGCCCGTTTCGTATAAAGGCCAACAAAAATATTAGCGCAAATAAAATACATCAGTAATGCAAGAAGTAATTGAGACCATGTAAAACCTTTTAACCCTGGAATAACAAACGTAAAAGTAATACCTGTATGGAATAAAAGAATAACTAAAATAAAGATGAAAAAGCCCATTCGTGAGCGTTGTACCTTTTGATAAAAAAGTTCATTAAACACCTTTATCAGCCTTTCTCCCATGGAAGGGTTTTATAAACAGTAAGTAAATGCTTTTTCTCCTTGTTAAAAATATATACTGATTAGTAATGTTTTTCCATCATTTGATATAATTTAAATTCTGCTTTTTTTTATGAATACTATTGGTCTGACCAACTACCGACAGTCTCGCGCACCGTCATGAAATGAATGAAAGTGTTCGACGATATCTCTAAAAAATTGCATGTTCCGTAAATGCAGTTCATAAAGTTAAGTAATGTTTTTATTAATTGCTTTATGAGGGGAGGTAAGGGGATGCATATACATGTTGTGCAGCAGGGTGATTCATTATGGAAAATTTCACAGGCTTACGGGGTAACGGTTGATCAAATTGTAGATGCTAATAAACTTCCTAATCCAAATCAGTTAGTCATAGGGCAGGCGTTAGTAATCCCGATTGTTGGTCGATTTTATTGGGTAAAGCCTGGGGATAGCCTGTGGTCTATTGCGCAACGTTTTGGAATAAATTATGTGACACTCTCTCAAATCAATGGTTTAGATCCGAATCAAACGTTATGGGTTGGACTGCGCCTTTATATACCTTCACCACCAAAAATGAATGCGGAAATAATGGCGTATATTGAGCCGCGGGGAGATACCGTCAGTGATTTGTTATTGGAGCAAGCCCGAGAAGCGAGCCCATATTTAACCTACCTAGCATTATTTAGTTATCAGGCAAAGCGGGATGGTACGCTTACGGCTCCACCAGTTGCAGGACTTCCAGAAATCGCAAAGCAGCACGGTGCAACGATGTCGATGGTCATTACGAACCTAGAGGAAGGGGCGTTCAGTGGGGAATTAGGAAGAGATATTCTTCAAAGTACAGCCGTACAGGATATTTTATTTGATAATATTGTAAAAGAAGCGCGTAAGGTTGGAGGCATTACTGATATTCATTTTGATTTTGAGGCTTTGCCAGGCGATCAGCGTGTAGCTTATGGTAATTTTTTACGAAGAGCGGTACAAAAATTCCATCCAGAAGGGTATTTAGTGTCGGCAGCACTTGCACCGAAAACAAGAGCGGATCAGCCAGGAGTGTGGTTTGAGGCGCATGATTATCGGTTAATTGGCTCAATTGTAGACTTTGTTGTAATTATGACATATGAATGGGGCTATTCTGCTGGTCCCCCTTTGGCTGTATCACCAATTGGAGAAGTAGAGAAGGTGCTACGTTATGCCTTGACTGAAATACCAGCAAATAAAATTATGATGGGGCAAAACCTATATGGATATGATTGGACCCTTCCATATGTACCTGGAGGACCTTATGCTAAGGCACTGAGCCCACAACGAGCGCTAGAGCTAGCGAGACGTTATAATGTAATGATTCAGTTTGACCCCGTTGCTAGTGCTCCATTTTTCAACTATGTGGATGAGTCTGGGAAGCAGCATGTCGTGTGGTTCGAGGATGCAAGGTCGATTGGAGCGAAATTTAACTTAGTGAAGCGCCTAGGACTACGTGGTGTTGCCTATTGGAAGCTCGGTCTGCCATTTCCACAGAACTGGTTGCTCATTGGTTCGAATTTTAATGTGAAGAAATTATAAGAAACAGTATGTAAGAAAATCCTGCTAGATACATGTAGCCTGATTCAGATTGTAGACAAATCATTCCTTAAAAATCGGCAAGCCCCGCCACTGCGCTTTTCGTGGGCGAGCGCCGAGCCTCCTCAAATTTGCACAGGTGCAAATTCTGCGGGGTCTCGGGGCAACACGATGTTGGTCAAGAAGGCGTAGTCACACGACGTGACGGTCTTTGCCTTCGTTCCATTATCGCTATCCCACAGAAGTCTACGTGTAGGGGGTTGCCTTGTATTCCGACGTATTTTAATAAAATTTTCTAATGGCAACTGGCACAATCAGCTTTCCCCCAAATGGTTAAATGAAAATGATAAAGATGGTTGCATTTACTTTACGAAGAAGTGGTCTCCTGATACAAGCTGTTTGAAAACATTTCAAGTTGTAAACGTTCATGGATTTAATTTTTTATAATCATATTTATTATCACTTGAAGCATTTAAATTAAGTAGAGAGCAACTTATTTTACTATTAGTCAATACTAGTTGATTGGAGTGAAAGGCGCGACACTCCAGCAGGAAAAGCGCGAGCTGAAAATCCATTTTTGCGGCGGTTCGCCGCAAAAATTAGTTGAAGCCGTGCCTGCGGAAAGGGAGCGCCTGGAACGGAAATCAACGGTTTCTTACTCATTGTTGTTAAAAGAAAAAGACTGCAAGTAAACTCGAATTAATATCCGATTGTCTACAGTCTAAATCCCGCTATGATGAAAAGTAGCGGGATTTACTATGCTATGAGAGCTTAAATTGTTTAACAAGATCATTCATTAGCTCTGCTCGCTGTGCTAAGTTTCCTGCGTTTTCAGAAATCTCCTCCATCGAGCTCGCCGCCTGTTCTACAGTAGCACTAGTTTCCTCTATGCCAGCAGCAGATTGCTCAGAAACAGCCGCTATTTCATCGATAGAATGGTTGATTAGAGTAGAGCTATCGGCCACAACAGCGAGTTTTTCTGACATACCATTAATATTATCTACCATTAGGCGAAGAGCATCTGCAATTCTAATAAATGTGTCGTTCGTAGAAGCGATTTGTAACGTGCCTTTCTCAACCTCACTGTAGCCTTGCTCTAAAGAGGTTGTGACAATAATAGATTCGTGTTGAATTTTCTCAACAATATTAGAAATATCTACAACAGAGACAGATACTTGCTCGGCAAGCTTTCGTACTTCATCGGCTACAACGGCAAAGCCTTTACCATGCTCCCCAGCGCGAGCCGCTTCGATTGCAGCGTTAAGTGCAAGCAAATTCGTTTGGTCAGCAATATCATGAATAACAGAGACAAGCTTGGATATTTGCTGCGTATTATTACTAAATCCTTCAACCTTTTCAACGGCTCCTTGAACAATTTGGTCAATCGTATTCATTTGTAAGGTTGAATGCTCCATCAACTCACGACCATTAGCTGTAAGAGTCATAACTGTTGAGGAGTGTGATTTTAAGCTGTCACTGGAATGGTGCAAATCTGAAATTTTACTAGCAAAATCGTTCATTGTAATGGCAATATTACTAGCATTAGATGCTTGGAGCTCGGTACCGTTCGTAATTTCGCTCATAGCTTTCGACACATGAATGGTACCTTCTTTTACTTCGTGAGCCGCCTGTGTAAGCTCCTCACTACTTGCCGCAACCTCTCCAGCAGTATCTTGAATCTCCCTTAGTATCGTTGAGATTCGTTCGGACATGGCATTCGTTTGCTCGGTTAAATGACCTACTTCATCCTTTGTTGTTGGAGGCATAGCAGGTAAGCTTAAATCACCATCAATAATAAACGACATTCTTTCTGAGAGGGCTTTTACAGGTCTTGATATTTTTCTCGCTGTATAGATCGCGAAAACGATACTAGCAACGATTAAAATAAGCCCAAAAACGATTGTTTTTATTAATCCCTCCTGACCAGATTTTTGGAGTTCTACTGTTGTTTGATTAATTTGATCGCGTCCATTTTGGGCAAGCTCCTCGTATCCTAATCGGATTTCATCTCCGGTTTTTTCAAGAATAGCCAAATTTGCAAGTGCTGTTTCAGCATCGCCCGCATCATAAACATTAAAAACATCCTTTTCGACTAATTGTCGCCATTGGACAGCTTTATCGTAAAGAGATTGAAATTTTGCCGATTCTGGGGTGGAAAGAAGGAAGTCAGCATTTTCCTGTGCAGATTGAACATAAGTAAAGAAAAGATCTTTGTAGTGTGGTTCGCCTGTTAGCATATAGCCTCGAGCTGCAGCAAGACGAGCGTGAATGGATGTTGCAAGCTCATAGTTTGCCATAAGAATAGGAAGTTCCTGTGAAGAGATAGATTCGAAAGCTTTATTTTCTTTTGATTGTAGCTGGTTGTTGAAGGTGTTGTTACCAATAATAAATAAGATGATAAAACTAAAGCCTAATAAAATACGTGAACTGATAGATCTGAGCTTCATAAAACCGCACCCTTTCAAATTAGTGTGTTTATAATGGGAATGCTATTGTTCACTATATGATTATAATTTTTTGGTAACTTTACTTTATAGTAACATAAATTACCGGGGTTAAATATGTAAATTTTCTGAAAATTAAAGTTACGCGAAATCTAGGATGTTTTTTCGTTCCGCCTTAGGTTAGAGTATACAAACTAAAGGTTAAAACTAGGTTAAAAAAACACATAGAAAAATTTTTACTGGTGTAAATTTTATAAATGGTGATTTCGCATAAAAAGACGAACATTGTTTTCGATTGAAGCGGAAATCAACGTTGTACACGCTTGCATTAACAATAATAGGTAAATAAACACGTGGGGAAAATACATTATTTTCTTCACATGATTCTTGCTCTCTTAGCGCATATTAAAAAATAAAAAGGAGCGTGCTTTCATGATTAATGAACGCCTATTGCTTATTGTTTTGCTATCGATTGGAGTACTGTTTGCGTGTAACAACGATAACGATGTTGTAGAGAATCCGGATACGAATAGCGACAACACAACGGCTAATATGGGGACCAATAAGGATGATGTAGGGACAGATGAAAATGTAAAAGATAATATGTTGCAAGATAAGGATGGTGAAAAGTATAATTTTTCTGAGTTTTCATTAGAGGTAGAGTATTCAGCAACAGAAGCGTATGAGGCGGATTATGAGTATCAGCTACGGGAAAATCAACGAATTGTGGAAGCCTCAATTGAAGATGATCGGAATAAGGAATACTTTAGTGGAGATGAGGCGTACTCTAAATTAAGACCTTTATTAAAGCAAATCAACTTTGATGAATCCACCTCCAATGACGAGGTGTTAAATCAAATCGTATCTATTTTTTCTATTTCAGACGACTATACGAAAATTGATGTTGACGTAACATTTAGTGATGGTACAAAACGAGAATATACATTCACAAAATAATGAGGCTCCTAACAATTAAATAGGATCACTAAGGCAACGAAGGTGGGATGTATCACTTTTCGATGCCTTTTATTTTGTGCATTAGGATATTTTATCGGAAAATGTATATTTATTTAACCTCATTTTAACCTTTACGTTATATTGTAAGTAAGAACGATCTATTAGGGAGGGGAAAATATTGCTCGTTTTAAATGTGTTTAAAGTTTTTATCGTATTGTTACTCGTGCTTCAACTAGCCTTACCAGCTTCAGCGCGAGGTAATAGTGGGCAACCGGTGGATTATTTAGCAATAGGGGATTCATTAGCTGCTGGGGTGAATGAGTTAAATGGCCTAGGTCGAAGCTATGCAGACTTTTTAGCACAGGGAATTCTAGAAAAAGAGTTGCTAGAATCATATAATAAAGGCTTTGCATATCCAGGCTATACGACAGAAAAAGCACTAAGTGAATTAAAAAGTGATGTAACAAAGCCCGTAGTTAATTTAAATGGGCAACAACAAGAGCAAGCATCGCTTAGAGATGCTGTACGCCAAGCGGAGATTATTACGATTAGTGTTGGCGCTAATGATCTATTAAAATATTTATCAAAAGATGAGACAGGTGTACCTAAAATCGATATTGTCGGTGTTCAAGCAGGAATAAAAACGGTTGCTACAAATTATGCTGCTATACTAAAAGAAATAAAGCTATTAAATCAAAATGCAGAAATTTTTATTATGGGCTACTATAATCCGTATCCATACTTAGAGGGCTATCAAACGGAGCTTTCATATGCTGTGTCAACATTAGATGCGACGGTAGGGCAGCTTGCAAAGGCAAGTGGAGCACATTTTATCCCTGTGGCGAATGTGATTGCCTCGGATTATAAAACGTATTTGCCTAACCCAAAGAACATCCATTTAAGTGAAGAGGGCTATGAAGCGGTAAGGGATGAATTTTTAATGCCGGTGCTAGATTATATTATGTTGACATCACTTCCAGAAATTTTACCTGATTTTAAGGATATAGAGAATCATCCGTTACGTGATTATATTGAGCAGGCTCATTATTATAGCTTGATGAAAGGGTATGGAGATGGGACATTCCGACCTCAAAATCAATTGCCACGCGTACAAGCGGCATCTATATTAACTCGTGTACTTGATCTTGAAGCGAAAAATTCAGTACCATTTTATGATATGGGGAAATATAATAGAGTAACTCAAAAGGAAGTTGCTGCAGCTTATGAGGCTGGTATTATTCATGGTGTTGGCGGGAACTTATTTAAGCCAGATGATAATATCTCACGAGCTCAATTAGCGTTAATGCTTCACCGTGCATACGAGCATGCTTCAGGTGAGAAGTATGTGCCGAAAAAAGTTGCAACGTTTACAGATATCTCCTCATATAATGAAGTATACAAAGATGCAATCTCATTCGTATATGATTTTAAAATTGCAGAAGGCACTGGCAATGGCGAATTTAAGCCAAAAGAGTACGTCACTCGTGCACAGGCTGCTAAGATGATTGTGAATTTTTATAAGCTATTAGAGAAATAGTTCTAAATATACGACAAAGTACCGAAATTAAAATAAGCTACGAGGTAAGATGGGGAATCTTACCCGTAGCTTATTTTGATGTATATATAGCAGAAGGGGTATTCTGCTGGGGATAATAAAGTCTGTTATAGCTTATTTGTCATAGCGCCCCTTGAGCTACCTACGACTATTTTTATTGCTCTTTCCATTTTAACCCTTCAAAGAAACGATAAACTTCCTCGAATACTAAATCACGTTCTTTTCCAAGTGTTAAAATATGACCAGAGTTAATAAATGTTTTAACCGATTTAATAGGTGATCTAACTGAGCTATAAATTAAATCTGCACTTTCGCAGTAATAAGCATCGTCCTCTAGACCGCGTAAAATATGAACAGGCGAACTAATGTTATTTAGTCTACTACTAGTATCATTAATCATGCCTTGTAAATAGTCAAGTGAAGGCATTTGCACAAGTTCTGCAACCTTATTAGGACTGTCTACTGCTGCATCATAAGTACCAGATAATTTTTTGTAATTAATTGCATAATCAACAATGCGCTTTTGCAGGCTTTCTGCATTTTTCGCTATCGCTGGTGCAGACATTGTAACGATTGCTTTTGTCGGACGCTCCACACCTAATTTTAATGAGAAAATACCACCAAGTGAAACACCTGCTACAGCAATTTCTTCATAGCCTAGCTCGCGTAGTTTGTCATAGCCTTCAATAACGCTATTCCACCATTCGATAGGGTTCGTTTGAATCAGTGTGTGTGGATCTGCTCCATGCCCTTTATAAAGTGGAGCATGCACAGTATAGTTACGTTCAGATAAATATTTACCTAGCCGCTTTACATCATTTGTATTGCCAGTAAAACCGTGTAGTAATAGTACTGCACGTTTACCTGCCTCAAATGTGAACGGTTTCGGTGGGATGATCTTCATTTTAAAACAGACTCCTTTGTCCTCGTTAATAAATGCGTTCAAACAGTTCACGGAAATGTGACAATTGTTTGAAAATTCTTAGATAATAGTTGTAATTAATAAAAAAATTTGATAAGAAATCGTTTTGCTAATGCCTATTATAGTGTTATAAATACATAAGTACAATTTATTATTTTTATCATTTCAATTCCTATTAGTTATGAAAGCAGGGTGTGATTTTCAATGGAAATTCAACAATTAGAATACTTTAAAGTAGTTGCTCAATTACAGCATATGACACGCGCTGCAGAGAAGCTTAGCATATCACAGCCAGCATTAAGTAAGTCGATTTCTAATATTGAACAGGAGCTTGGAGTCCCTCTTTTTGATCGGCAAGGTCGTTCTATTGCATTAAATCGATACGGAAAACTTTTTTTAGAAAGTGTAGATGTTATATTAGCCGAGTTTTATAAGATGAAGCAGGAGTTTGGAGATATTATAAAGCCAGGGCATGGTGAGGTTTCTCTTGGATTTATTCATACATTAGGAATGGAGGTAGTGCCGGAGTTAATGGCCATCGTTCCAAAGAAGTATCCACATATGGAGTTTTCGCTAACACAGGCGACATCGCTTAACTTATTGAAACGGTTAGAGGAGGGGGCTATTGATTTATGTCTTTCCCAGGAGTTTGAATCGAGGCTCATCGAGATAAACTGGATAGAGCTATGGACGGAGGAGTTATTTGTTATTGTGCCAAAGAAGCATCGTTTTGCAAATAGAGAAACGATAGCCTTGAAGGAGATCAAGGATGAACCATTTATCTCTATTAAAAGAGGCAATGCCTTACGTCAAATAGTGGATGAATTATTTAAAAAGGTGGGCGTCACAACGAATACGAAATTCTCAGGCGAAGAAATGCATACTGTTGCAGGCTTTGTTGCGGCAGGATTAGGAGTGTCGCTTATTCCAAATATTAAGGGACTCGATCATTTTAATATAAAAAAAATACGTGTTAGTTCGCCAGATTGCTATAGGAAAATTGGCGTTGCGTGGGCAGCTGAACGTTATTTGTCACCTGCAGTAAATGAATTTAAACAGTTTTTAATTGAATATTTTAAAGAAAAATAGGGGGGCTTACATTGTTTGAAAATGAAGAGGGGATTAGGCAACTATTAGAATCAAATTATATACACTATCCGGAGTTAATAGAAGGTTTCAATCGCGCGGTTGCGGGGAATACAGAGAGCATGGTTGAAATTGCATATATCCTGCGAGACTTACATGAGGATGAAGCATCGTGCTACTGGTTCGAAAAAGCGGCGCAGTTAGGAGAAGTGGTAGCCCAATATGAATTAGCGAATTGTTTTTTAGAAGGTAGGGGCGTTGCAGAAAACGAGGAAAGAGCATTTATCCTTTATAAAGAAGCGGCAGAGCAGGGACATCTGGATGCGGCAAATAATTTAGCCGATATGTACTTAAATGGAGAAAGTGTAGAGGTCGATGAGGAGACTGCGCTGAAATGGTTTACGTTTGCAGCAGACCGAGGAGCTGTCGAATCAATGTTTACATTGGGTATCATGTATGAGCAAGGGCTAGGAACAGACATAAACGAAGACAAGGCATTGGACTATTATATGCTCGCTGCAGAAGGTGGCTATGATGTGGCGCAATACAGAATGGGGTCTATTTATTTAGAGGGGCTCCTCGAAGTAGAACAGGATTATAGCAAAGCAATCACTTGGTTTGAAAAGGCAGCTCAGCAATTTTATGTTGATGCTATTTTTAATTTAGGCTATTTGTATGAACAAGGGATTGCCGTAGAGCAGGATTGCCAGCGGGCAGTTCAATATTACAAGCAGGCAGCGCTCCTTGATGATTATCAGGCTAAAGTAAATTTAGCACGCTTATATGGATCAGGGTGCTGTGTGACGAAAAATGAAGAAGAGGCCAAAAAGTGGATGGAAGCTGCAGAAAAACAACTACACGCTCAAGTTGATTTTATGTAAAGGGATTAAATTCGGTATTCATCGTGTTAAAACAGGTACTTTAGTAGGTAGTATTAATAATTAAATAAGGAGAAATAACAATTGTAGTGTTCGTAATGAAACTAATTTCTTATTTTCTAAAAAATGTATAATTTTTTCTTGTATATAAAGAATTCCATAGTAATCTTTAATAGGGTTAAATTTTAATCGAAAGTAGCGTGAGTTAAATGTTTTTTAAAAAGACATTACATCAAGAGCGCATCGACATAAATAAAAACGAAGTCAATATTCTCATAAATAATAATAACAAAATCCAGCTGCAACTGGATATGCTTCAATTGAATGAGCAGGATTTGAAGTATTTACAAGTTTTACAGCCGTATGTAGACTTGCATCTTAACGAATTAGTGGATGATTTTTATAGTGTATTAGGTATGGATCCATGTTTAACGACTATTATTCATAATCATAGCACTGTCGAGAGATTAAAAATAACATTGAAAAAGCATATTCATGAAATGTTTAGCGGCTTAATTGATGAGGAGTTTATTCAAAAGCGAGAGATTATTGCGCGTGTTCATGTGCGGATTGGTTTGCCAACAAGAAGTTATATTGCAGCATTTCAAACGTTGAATCTTTCTTTTATGAAGCTAGTTCAACAATATATTGCTCATGGAGAAGATCGTTTTGCAGTATTGCAGGCGGTTTCGAAAATTTTGAATTTAGAGCAGCAACTAGTGCTTGAAGCATTTGAGGCTACTGTCGAGGAACAGAAGTCTAAGGTCGAGCAGCAAAAAAGACTTGTAGGTAGTTCAATCATTGAGTCAACAGAAAGCTTAGCTGCTATATCTGAAGAAACGAATGCTTCATTTCATCAGCTGACAAGCCAGTCAATTGAATTGGCAAACTATGCGACAAGGGCGAATGAAATTTCTGACAATGCTGAACAACAAGCGAATGACGGGAAGATGCAAATGCATGAACAGTCAGAGACGATGCAATCGATTATTATGTCTGTAGATCAAATTGGCGATGATGTTCATAGCCTAGCGGACAATGCAAAGCAAATGGAAGGTATTATGGCAATTGTGACGAACATTGCTGATCAAACGAATTTGCTTGCTTTAAATGCGGCTATTGAAGCAGCACGAGCAGGGGAATTCGGAAAAGGATTTGCTGTTGTGGCGCAGGAGGTACGTAAATTAGCTGAGCAAACACGCGCCTCGACATCAACTGTTGAGGAGCTTTTGCATAATACGAACGAGCAAACGAATAAACTAAAAGGTTCGTTAGGTACAATTCAAGCCTCTGTTCAAGTGGGGAAGGATAGTATGGAGCAGTCCTCTCAGCAATTTTCGGAAATCCTACAATCAGTATGTGATTCTAAGCAACAAAACAGTCTAATCCAACAAGAAGTTGAGCTAATCAATGCTATTGTGCAGGAGTTAGGTGTTGCATTCGATGAAGTAACCCGTTCAGCGGATCGACTAGCTACTGTTGCACAGGAATTAAATCATTAAAGGGATGTTCAGAAAGTTTTCACTTTCTGGTCATCCTTTTCTTTTTTGTAAAAGAAGTCACACGTATTATGAAAGAAAAGAGTTTATACTATTCGTAGAACAATTATGTATGTATAGGAGTTGTAGTTATGAAAACAGTTGTTGTTGTTGTTGGTGGAGGTATTACAGGATTATGTACGATGCACTATTTGAAACGACAAATGAGCGAGCAAGGGAAAGATGCACGACTAATTTTGATTGAGCGAAATGAATACCTAGGTGGGAAAATCCATTCAGAGCAGGTAGAGGGCTTTATTATGGAAACGGGTGCTGATTCAATCGTTGCACGACATCCTGGAGTACTAGAGCTAGTTCGTGAGCTAGACTTTGAAGATGAGCTTGTTTATAACGAAACGGGTATTTCCTATATTCATACAAATAATGAGCTACATGCAATACCTGCTGGTTCGACGTTTGGTATTCCGATGAGTAGTGAGTCACTGCATGCTAGTACGCTTATTTCTGAGGAAGGGAAAGCACGAGCTCTACAAGAATTAACAATGCCCAATACGAATTTCACAAAGGAAAGTTCGATTGGTGAGTTTTTAGAATACTTTTTAGGTGAGGAAATCGTTCGTAAGCAAATTGCCCCTGTGCTAGCGGGTGTTTATTCGGGTGATCTTTACAGCCTATCCCTAGCTTCTACCCTGCCGTATTTAGTCGATTATAAAAATGACTATGGCAGTATCATTAAAGGGTTTGAAGCGAATCGTGCTCAATTTGAAAAGGCTGCTAATAAAAAGTTTATCTCCTTTCGAAAAGGCTTATCGTCATTAATTGATCGATTAGAGGAGACGTTGCCAGAAGTTGAATTTTGGAAAAATGCAGATACACAAAAGATTACGCAGAATGGCGATCAGTATGAGGTTATAGTAAACAATGAAATGATTTTAGCCGATGTGGTTGTTCTGGCGGTTCCGAATGAAACCGTGAAGGCGGTACTAGTGGATGAAGAGTTAGATACGAGTTTAAGTAAGTTTACGACAGCATCCGCAATTACGATGTACCTTGGCTTTCTTGTTCCTGATGCTATCCTGCCAGCAGACGGTACAGGCTTTATCGTTTCTCACAATAGTGACCTTTCGTGCGATGCGTCAACGTGGACAAGTAGAAAGTGGAAGCATACGTCGGGAGATGGGAATCTTTTAGTTCGACTATTTTATAAAAATAGTAATCCTCGTTACGAGGAATTTGCAGCTATGTCTGATGAGGAGTTAACGAAGGTAGCCTGTGAGGATATTCGACTAAGCCTAGGCATCGATGCAAAGCCAACCGTAGTTAATATAACAAAATGGATTGGTCAGATGCCACGTTATGATTTAGCGCATAATGAAGCGTTATCCGTTTTACTAGCAGATTTAGAGGAGCGATACCCTAATGTACTAGTAGCTGGATGCTCCTATTTTGGTGTAGGTATTGGCGCATGTATTCAAAATGGAAAGCAAACTGCAGAGAGAATTATAACGACTATTTAAAGAAATATTACATGAAACCGCTTTACTTAAGTAAATGGTCTTGACGTTCTATTCATATAGCGATATGATTCTTTTAATTATTGACAAAATTCATATAATTCTTATCAAGAGAAGCTGAGGGACTGGCCCGATGAAGCTTCAGCAACCAACGCAGCTTGCGCCAGGTGCTAAATCCAGCCGGCATTTGCCGTAAAGATGAGAAGGGACTCGTAGTATAAAGCCTTCTTGTAGAAAAGAAGGCTTTTTCTTGTACTGAGAAAAGTGCTCATAAGAATACATAACCTATTTGGTAGAGAGAGAGGGACTTTCATGGGATTGCTTGAAGCTTTACAAACGCGCGTACTTACAGCGGACGGTGCGATTGGAACACTACTTTATTCATATGGCTTGGATTATTGTCATGAAGAAATGAATGTGACTAAGCCGGAAATTGTTCAAAAAATTCATGAGCAATATATCGAAGCTGGTGCAGATATTATTCAAACGAATACATACGGTGCCAATTCTATTAAACTAGCTCGTTACGGCTATGAAGGACGTGTGAGGGAGTTTAACGAGGCGGCTGTTTGTATTGCTAAACGTGCAGCGGCAGGTAAAGACGTCTTTGTCTTAGGCACAATTGGTGGTATTCGAGGGATTCGTAAAAGTGATGCAACTTTAGAGGAGATTGTGTCTGCTATTCGTGAGCAAGCAGAGGTACTCATTGTTGGTGAAGTGGATGGCATTTTACTTGAGACGTTTTATGATGTAGAAGAGATTCGAGCGGCTGTCACAACGGTGCGTCAATTAACCGATTTACCAATCATTGCGCAAGTTTCTATGCATGAGCCGGGTATATTGCAGGGCGGTATTTCATTCTGTGACGTGTTAACTGAACTTGAAGCGCTCGGAGCTGATATTGTAGGAAGTAATTGTCGTCTCGGACCATTCCATACAATTCAAGCTTTTGAAAAAGTAAATTTACCCAGTAAAGCGTTTTTATCGGCTTCTCCGAATGCTTCTCTGTTAGATGTAGAGGATGGCCGTGTGGTATATGAATCAGAGGCGGATTATTTTGCGCGAGCAGCAGAGGAATTAGTGAAGCAGGGGGTTCGTTTAATCGGCGGCTGCTGCGGAACAACACCAAAGCATATTGAAGAAACGAAAAAACGATTAGCCAATAGTAAGCCGATAACAGAAAAAGAGGCGCGCCCTGGTAAAACAGAATTTGTGCGTATGCCTGAGCCTCGTAAATACGAGCCCTTACATGAAAAGGCGAAGCGTGAGCGCTCTGTTATTGTAGAGTTGGATACACCTAGACATTTAGAGATTGACGGATTTATTACAGGAGCAAAAGAGCTGTATGAAAATGGTGCGGACGTCATTATGATGGCGGATAACTCACTTGCCTCTCCGCGTATAAGTAACATTGCGATGTCAGCGTTACTTGTACAGGAAGGCGTTCGTGTTTTACCTCATTTAACTTGCCGTGATCGAAACTTAATCGGTTTACAATCACATTTAATGGGATTAAACGCACTTGAGCTCCACGATATTTTAGTTATTACAGGAGACCCAACAAAGGTAGGGGATTTCCCAGGGGCGACAAGTGTTTATGATGTTTCCTCGATGGAGCTCATGTCGATGATTAAGGGATTAAATGAAGGAATTTCATTCTCAGGGAAGCCGCTTCGTAAAAAGGCGAACTTCTCGGTAGCTGGAGCGTTTAATCCGAATGTCCGTGTTGTGTCACGTGCAGTTGATCGTTTAGAGAAGAAGCTAGAGCATGGCTGTGATTATTTTATTTCTCAGCCTGTTTATTCAAAAGAAAAAATTGAAGAAATTTATGAGGCGACAAAGCATTTAGAAGCACCTATCTATATTGGTATTATGCCACTCACATCATTTAGAAGCGCGGAATTCTTGCATCATGAGGTACCGGGCATCAAGCTTTCAGAGGAAGTATTAGCCCGAATGGAGGCGTGTGGTGATGATAAGGAGAAGGCGACTGCTGAAGGGGTTGCTATCGCGAAGGAATTACTAGATACAGCCTGCCAATACTTTAATGGAATCTATTTAATTACACCGTTTTTACGATATGATATGACGTTGCAGCTGATGGATTATGTGAAGGAGCTGGACGCGCAAAATAAAGGAGTACAATTTAATGCCTAACCACTCAATATACGAACAACTTGAAAAAAGAATTTTAATTATTGATGGAGCAATGGGAACAATGCTTCAAAATGAAAATTTAACACCCGAGGATTTTGGTGGAGAAGAATTAGATGGCTGTAATGAAAATCTAGTCATTACAAGACCGGATGTACTTAGTAAAGTTCACCGAGAGTATCTAGAGGCTGGTGCAGATATCATTTGTACGAATACATTTGGTGGGACGCCGCTAGTTTTAAATGAATATGATTTAGGCGAGCATGCTGTTGAAATTAACACGCGCGCTGTTCATTTGGCAGTAGAGGCAGTGAAGGAGTTTTCTACACCGGAATGGCCTCGCTATGTAGCTGGAGCAATTGGTCCGACGACGAAAACCCTATCCGTCACAGGTGGTATTACATTTGAAGAATTACAGGAAAACTTCTATGTGCAGGCCAAAGCACTTGTAGAAGCAGGTTCAGATTTAATTCTGTTAGAGACGAGTCAGGATATGCTAAACGTAAAGGCGGCAACTCTAGGAATTCGTCAGGTGTTTGAGGAGCTAGGGACAGAGCTTCCTATTATGATTTCGGGTACGATTGAGCCGATGGGAACGACTCTTGCTGGACAGTCTATCGAAGCATTTTATATTTCAATAGAACATATTAAACCATTATCAGTCGGCTTAAACTGTGCTACAGGTCCAGAGTTTATGACGGATCATATTCGTTCGTTGTCAGAGCTAGCAACAAGCTATGTGAGCTGTTATCCGAATGCTGGTCTTCCGGATGAAGAGGGCTGCTACCACGAGACACCTGATTCGTTATCGAAAAAGCTCCGCGGCTTTGCGGAAAAAGGCTGGTTAAATATTGTTGGTGGATGCTGTGGTACAACACCAGCACATATCGCTGCTATTCGTGAGGCAGTAGCAGACTTTTCACCACGACCGCGTCCTGAAAAAACGCATGGTCATGTAGTGTCCGGGATCGAGCCACTTCAATATGATGACTCTATGCGTCCATTATTTATGGGCGAACGAACAAATGTAATCGGCTCTCGTAAATTTAAACAGCTCATTATCGATGGGATGTTTGAGGAAGCGGCAGAAATTGCCCGTGCACAGGTGAAAAACGGTGCGCATGTTATTGATGTTTGCTTAGCAAACCCAGACCGTGATGAAGTAGAAGATATGCGCGGCTTCATGGCTGAAGTTGTGAAAAAGGTGAAGGTACCTCTTGTGATCGACTCAACAGATGAGAAAGTAATGGAGGAAGCGTTAAAGTTCTCTCAAGGAAAAGCAATTATTAACTCGATCAACCTTGAGGATGGTGAGGAGCGCTTTGATGCTGTTTTACCACTTGTGAAAAAGTACGGTGCCTCTATCGTTGTCGGGACAATTGATGAAATAGGGATGGCGGTTAGTCGTGAGCGTAAGCTAGAAGTTGCTGAACGCTCTTATAAGCTACTGACAGAAAAATGGGGCATTGAACCTGAGGATATAATTTTTGACCCGCTAATGTTCCCTGTTGGTACAGGTGATGAGCAATATATTGGTGCAGCAGAGGAAACAATCGAAGGAATTCGTCTCATTAAAGAAAAATTACCACGTACGCTTACGGTGTTAGGGGTAAGTAACGTATCTTTCGGTTTACCACCAGTCGGGCGTGAAGTATTAAATGCGGTGTATTTATATCACTGTACACAAGCGGGCTTAGACTATGCGATTGTAAATACGGAAAAACTAGAGCGTTATGCATCGATTCCAGAACAGGAAATTAAGCTTGCCAATGATTTAATCTTTAATACGAATGATGAAACACTTGCTGTCTTTACTGATTTTTATCGTGATAAGAAGAAGGATAAGGCGGAGGTTAGTTTACCTGAAACAGTGGAAGGTCGCCTTGCTTATTACATTTTAGAAGGAACAAAGGAAGGTTTAATTCCCGATTTAGATGCAGCGATGGAGCTGTTCCATTCACCGTTAGATATTATAAATGGGCCTTTAATGGACGGGATGGCTGAAGTCGGTCGCCTCTTTAATGATAACCAGCTTATCGTTGCCGAAGTGTTACAATCTGCGGGTGTAATGAAGGCAGCTGTTGGGCATTTAGAGCAGTTTATGGAAAAGAGTGACGAATCCGCAAGTAAAGGGAAAATGGTGTTAGCAACGGTTAAAGGTGACGTGCATGATATTGGAAAAAATCTGGTGGATATTATTTTAAGTAATAATGGCTACAAGGTTGTGGACCTTGGTATTAAAGTAACACCAGCTGAACTTATTGAAGCGATCCGTCGAGAAAACCCAGATTTCGTTGGACTTTCGGGATTACTTGTTAAATCTGCACAGCAAATGGTATTAACTGCCATGGACTTTAAAGAAGTGGGGATTGATATACCAATCATGGTAGGTGGTGCAGCACTTTCTCGTCGATTTACAGAAACGAAAATTGCCGGTGAATATGACGGCCCGGTGCTGTACGCGAAGGATGCGATGCAGGGGCTAGAGCTAGCGAATCGTTTGATGAATCCTGCAGAGCGTGAAGTACTAGAAGTAGAGCTACGCGAGGCAAGAGAAAAGCGTCTTGAAGCAGATGGTAAACGAGCAGCAAAACCTGTTGCAGAAGCACCAAAGCCAGTACGTACGGTTGGCGATGCAGAAGTATTCCTGCCGAAGGATTTGGTTCGTCATGTAAAGCGTGAGTATGCTGTATCACATTTACAGCCTTATGTGAATATGCGTACGTTAATTGGCCATCACCTTGGCTTGAAAGGCAATGTAGACAAGCTGCTTTCTGAAGGAGATGAGCGTGCAACGCAATTGCATGAGCTTGTCAATAGCTACTTGTCTGATGAAATATTAATGCCTTCAGGAATGTATCGATTCTTCCCTGCACAGGCGGATGGCGATGATGTTGTTATTTATAGCCCGGAAGATCATAAAACAGAAATTGAGCGTTTCACATTCCCGCGTCAGTCTGTAGCGCCGTTTCTATGCTTAGCAGACTTTCTTAAAAGGGTTGGAAGCGGTGAAATGGATTATGTTGCCTTAATGGTTGTCACAGCTGGTCGCGGTGTAAGCGATCAGGCACGCGAACTAAAGGAAGCGGGGAAATTCCTTGAAAGTCATGCACTTCAAGCTACGGCACTAGAGCTTGCAGAAGGCTTTGCAGAGCGTATTCACCAAGAAATCCGTGACCAATGGGGCTTCCCAGATGGAGTGGATTTCACAATGCGTGATCGTTTTGCGGCGAAATATCAAGGGCAGCGCTTCAGCTTTGGCTACCCAGCTTGTCCAAATTTAGAGGATCAAGAAAAGCTGTTTAAATTACTAAAGCCAGAAGATATTGGTGTAAATTTAACAGAAGGGTTTATGATGGAACCAGAGGCAAGTGTATCGGCTATTGTCTTTGCCCACCCAGACGCGCGATATTTTAACGTTTAAGAAACTAGGTGCTCTTGTCCTGTGACAAGGGCACTTTTTAAATTGAAAAATGGAGGATTAATATGATTCGTAAAGCAGTACGAGAGGATATCCCGACAATACTAGAAATTTTTAATGACAATATTTTAAATAGCACAGCGATTTATATGTATAAGCCCCAAGTATTAGAGGAGCGTTTAGCTTGGTTCGATGCGAAGGTGGCAGCGGGTGAGCCGTTATTTGTGTATGAAGATAACGGTGTAGTAGCTGGCTATGCAACATACGGTCCGTTTCGTGCTTATCCCGCTTATCAATATACGGTAGAGCATTCTGTTTATGTGCATAAGGACCATTTCAAAAAGGGGATTGGTTCGAAGTTAATGAAGCATTTAATCGCCTATGCAGAGCAGGCTGGTGTAAAGACAATGGTCGCTTGTATTGATGCGGAAAATGACGGAAGTATTGCAGCGCATGAGAAGCTGGGCTTTGTATACGCAGGTACAATTCAAAATGCCGGCTATAAATTTCAACGCTGGCTGCACCTCGCCTTTTACCAGCTAAATTTAAAAGGTCCTTTTAATCAATAAAATGGTTCATTGCTATAGCTTTTGGGTTGATTTCCGCTGCGCCAGAGACTAACAGATGTTTTGTGTAGCGAAAGCGAAGCGTCAGCTACACGACGTTGTTCACGAAGGCGTTGCCACACGATGTGACAGATGCACGCACGCTGGCTCCACTACGAACAACCCCGACTTATAGGGAGGAATCAATAAAAAAATATAGTTTATACAATTATTACCTGGTCATATGACATATGTCATAAAAAAATAGTGATGTTTGCTTCTGTTTGTCATATTGCTAGTTTTGTATGATTTATATATCGCATAACAGAAACGAAAGTAGGGAATAACGTGAATATGACAGATGCAGAAAAGACGAAAAAGTTACGTAAAGATGTAGCGCCTTTTGCGAAGTCTGAAGTTAATAGAAGTATTATGCAAATGGTGAATACTATTTTACCACTGCTAGCAATTTGGGGATTAGGCTATTATGTATTGCAATTTTCTGTTTGGTATACAGTGGCTTGTAGTGTGATTGCTTCAGGCTTTGTTGTTCGAACATTTATCATTTTCCATGATTGTACACATGGCTCTTTCTTTAAAAATAAGAAGGCGAATGATTATGTAGGGTTTATCACAGGTGTATTAACGTCGTTTCCGTATGAAAAATGGAAGCGTGAGCATACAATTCACCATGCATCAAGTTCTAACTTGGACAAGCGTGGTATCGGTGACATTGATATGTTAACGGTTGATGAGTATTTAGAAAAATCAAAGCTAGGTCGCCTAGGCTATCGATTATATCGTAATCCACTGGTGATGTTCGGATTAGGTCCGCTATTTATGGTACTTATCTTAAATCGCTTTAATCGCAGCGATGCGAAGAAAAAAGAACGTATTAACACACATTTAACGAATGTAACGCTTATTGCACTCTGTGGAACATTAATTTATTTTGTTGGCTGGCAGGCATTTTTACTTGTTCAAGGTGTAACGTTATTTATTGCAGGTTCTCTAGGGATTTGGCTATTCTATATTCAGCATACGTACGAGGATTCGTATTTCGAATATGATGATGAATGGGATTATGTAAAGGCTGCGGTTGAAGGTAGCTCGTACTATAAATTACCGAAAATCTTACAGTGGGCTACAGGAAATATTGGTTTCCACCATGTGCATCACTTAGCTCCTCGTGTACCTAACTATAATTTAGAGGCAGCGCATGAATCTATACCACCATTACAAAATGCTACAACAATTACGCTATCAACAAGCTTAGAGTCAATTCGTTATAAATTATACGATCCTGACCGCAAGAAGTTTGTGTCGTTTAAAGAAGTGGAAGCATTGATTGCTCTGCGAGATAAAAACTCTTCTAAAAAGGCTGCGTAAGTCTAGTAGAACTATATAATTAGCATAAAGCTGTCTCATGAATTTTGAGGCAGCTTTTCGTTTGATGTTCAAGCTGAGTTATGTTGAAATAACATAACAGATAGGCTCTTTGCTATAATAGAATAAAAAGAAGTGAGGATTTTATGCAAAGCTGGTACAGTATTATTCCAAAAAGTCCATGGTTAAGTATTTATATATGGATTATTTTTTGTATTATGCCATTTTTCTTTATCATACGTGCCTTTTCGTTTTGGTATATTTCAATAGGCATTGTCATGATTTTGTTTTACTTTTTATGCCATAGATTTTCGTTTCAATCTAAAAGCGGACTTGTCTATATGTGGATTAGCTTTCAAATGGTGCTCAATGTCGCGATGACGCTTATGTTCGGCTATATTTACCTATCCCTCTTTACGGCGTTTTTTATCGGTAATATTCGCCAAACGGTCGGGTTCTATATTATGTATGGCTTACATATTGGCTTTACGGTTATTTCAATCGTGGCGGGCTATTTTATTTTCCTGGATTTATTTTTATCTCAAACACCGTTTATTATAATTGCGGTTATTGGTGTTGTCTTGCTACCCTTTACCCTCTATAGTCGGAATAGAAGAGAAAACCTGGAAAGCCAATTAGAAACTGCTCGTGACCGTATTTCAGAGCTGATCATTCATGAGGAACGCCAGCGTATTGCGCGTGATTTACATGATACACTCGGGCAAAAGCTATCCATGATTGGGTTGAAAAGTGACTTAGCCGCACGTTTAATCGAAAAAAATCCTGAGCAGGCCATAAATGAAATAAAAGATATTCGCCAAACTGCGAGTGTGGCATTAAAAGAGGTGCGCGAGCTAGTAGCTGATATGCGGGCTGTTCGGTTGGTCGAGGAGCTGCTACGGGTAGAGCAAATACTACGCGCAGCAGAAATCCAATTTACATTACACGGTGAACCAAATAGAATTCAACTCCCTGTTCTCTCTGAAAATGTACTAAGTATGTGTTTAAAAGAGGCAGTCACAAATGTAGTCAAGCATAGTAAGGCGTCGAAATGTGATATTACGATTCGTCAAAATAACGTAGAGCTAACCTTATCCGTAAAAGATAATGGTATTGGCTATGAAGAAACGTTTACAATGAGTGGAAATGGCTTGAAGGGTATGCGTGAACGAATTGAATTCATTAATGGAACTGTAGAAATGAAAAATAATCGGGGAACAGAGCTCGTTATTCGTGTGCCTGTTACGATAACTCACCAAAAAGGAAGTGACTAGTTTGATTCGAATTGTTATTGCGGAAGACCAAGGGATGCTACTCGGTGCGATGAAATCACTACTTAGTATGGAAGAAGATATGGAAGTTGTAGGGTTAGCTAAAAATGGTGAAGAGGCTATAGAAATTGTCCAAAGGCTAAAGCCGGATGTTTGTATTATGGATATTGAAATGCCACTCAAAACGGGTCTTGATGCTGCAGAGGCGCTTCGCGAGGAAGACTGTAAAACGATTATCTTAACGACCTTTGCAAGGCCGGGATATTTTGAACGTGCACGCAAGGCAGGAGTTCGAGGCTATTTATTAAAGGATAGTCCGATAGAGGAGCTTGTTAATTCTATTCGTATTATTATGGATGGTCGTAGAATTTATGCACCAGATCTTGTCGATTTTGTTTATGAGGATGATAGCGAAAATCCATTAACGGACCGAGAAAGCCAGGTGCTGGAGCTCGTTGCGGAAGGGAAAACGACAAAAGAAATTGCAGCTGAACTCTATTTATCTGCTGGTACAGTGCGTAATTATATTTCAACGATACTAGATAAGCTTGGCGTAGGAAATCGAATTGAGGCGATTGCTCGCTTTAAAGAAAAAGGCTGGAATAAATAATACGTCCATTGTTCGCAGTATTGCACAGCGAGCAATGGACTTTTTTTATTTCTTTTTTGTTAGACGCCCAAGAACAAATGCCCCTGCAGCGACTGCTAAAAGTGTATTTGTTTTTTTATTAAACATTTGCTTTGTTACGAGATTGATATTTTGTGGACGTTCAGCAAGACGACGCATAAAGTAGCCATACCAATCCTTGCCGAATGGAACGTACGTACAGAAGTTGAAATCCCTTGCGAGCTCAGCCTGCATATCTGTTCGGAAGCCATAAAGCATCTGGAATTCGAACTTTTCGTTCGGTATCTCGTGTTCCTTCACAAAGCGCTTTACGTGCGCGATAATGTTATGATCATGTGTAGCGATTGATGTAAACTTTCCGTGTAATAAATGATATTCAATCAGTTCAAGAAAGTTAATATCTATTTCTAATTTATCCTGATAAGCTACATCTGCAGGTTCCTTATAGGCCCCTTTCACAATACGTAGACGGAAATCCTTGAATTTCTCAATATCCTCCTTAGCCCGGAAAAAGTAAGCTTGTATAACGGTTCCTACATTATCGAAAGATTTAGCGAGCTCCTGTAGCATATCGAATGAAGGCTGTAGGCGTGCGTAATTTTCCATATCAAAGTTAACGAAAATACCGTATTGGGATGCTCTCTCTACGATTTCTCGCAAATTGTCATAGCAAAAGTCAATATCGATATCGAGACCAAGTTGTGAAGGCTTTAATGAAATGTGCGCATCTACGCCCTCATTGTGAATGGCTTCAATGACAGCTAATATTTCTTCTTTTGCTCTGATTGCTTCCTCTTCTTCAAAAACAAATTCACCTAAACTATCTACGGTGCACGAAATACCTTGTGAGTTTAATTTTTTTATACTTTCAATTACTTCTGGAATAGTTGTCCCGGCGACGACGCTCCGTGCCCCAAGCTTTAGACCGTATTTTTGGGCTGCGCCATTCAATAATTCGCTTTCAGATAATTGATAAAAAAAGTCACGTAATGCCATAAATGATCTCCTCGCTTTCATGTAAATTATACCATATAGCATTGGATTGCTAGAAATTTCTACAATACCCTAAGTTCCTAACCTATGAATTCGTTGCATACGCTCATTAAATAAGGTTGGGTATACTAACAGCCCAAGAATAACACTTGATAATGTGGCGCAAGTCAGTAGGGCAAAGATAATTAAAATTTGAAACTGTACTGCCTGCACGGGCGCGGCACCACCAATGATTTGTCCGCTCATCATTCCTGGTAGTTGTACTAAACCGATTGTTTTTTGTGCTTCAATGGTTGGAATCATGCTAGCTCTTATAGAGTTTGTTAAATGGCGCTGTACGGCCTGTTTGGGTGTACCGCCTAGTGATAAAATAAGCTCGATTTCATCCTCATTAGCACCTATTTCGGCTTGGAAGCGATTTAAAAAGAGAATAGAAAGCACCATGGCGTTGCCGATCATCATGCCGCTAATGGGAATAATGAACTGAGGTGTAGGGGGGACGATTTGTAGACCAAGCAATATCCCTTGTGTAACGACCTCGACAACGCTTAATGTAACGGCGATTTTCCATGTAATACCCGGAATGAACTCGCCTTTTTTTCGTGCATTTAATGTCGCAACAGCAATCATAAACAAAATCATGCTTACAATATAAATTGGGCTATCTGTTTCGAAAATGAATTGTAGGACGAATCCGATAGCGAGTAGTTGGATAATTGAACGAATTGTGGCGATCGTAATATCCTTCCCAAGACCAAGCTTTAATGCTTTCGATAATAATAGTGGAAGCAGTATGAAAATTAATGTTAAAGATAGCGTACTGTACGTCATACGACACCTCCACTTAGAAACTGTTGTAAGGTTGGGTTTGTTGAGCTTTCTAGAGTGGCATATTCTCCACTTTCCACAAGTTGCCCGTCCTTCAGCACCCAAGTGAAATTACTGAGCTGCTTTGCTTGCTTTAAGTTATGGGTAATCCAAATAATTGTGACGCCGTATTTTTCGTTAATTTTCAGTATAAGCTCCTCGATATCATGGGCTGAGGCAGGATCGAGTGAAGATGTTATTTCATCTAATAATAAAATTTCGGATTTATTAATCAGTGTCCTTGCAATCGCGAGCTTTTGCTTTTGCCCGCCAGATAGCTCTGTTGCTTGTCTGTATAGTAAGGATTCATCCAAACCGACATCCTGTAAAAAGCTAATGGCCTCTTCCTTTGAAAGGGTTTCCTTATGTAGTTTTCTTGGAAGTGCTAAATTTTCGTATACAGAGGCACGAATAATTGGTGCACTTTGTAATACAATGCCGACAGTCCTTCTTAATAACGTTGGTTCATATTCCTCAATCGGTTGACCTTTGATTAGAATCTTTCCCTCGGTTGGCAGGAGTAAACCGTTACACATTTTGAGTAGTGTGGTCTTACCAGCGCCAGAAGGACCGACAAGTGTTGTAATTTTCCCTTTATAAAACGAACCCGAAATGGATTGTAAAATAGGCCGGTTCTCTATTGAGAAGGATAGCTCCTTGAATGTAATCGCTGCATCCCATTTCATCATAACAACTCCTAATTACGTCAGTATTTCCTTTTAAGGATACGTCTTTGCGAATGGGAAGGCAAAAGAAAAAGAGCTCGTTTAGGGGAACGAGCTCCGTCTTCATTATGTTTGGAAGGTTTGTAATATGTTTTAGGGGAAACATATCTAGTCGTAATAAGCTTACACCTGTTTTTCTCCTACAACGGAAGGGGATTTACCTAGAGTTGTTAAACGTTGTGCAAATGTATCGCTCCTGCTAGCTAAGCCCTTGAACGTATCTTGTTGGAATTCGTAAGCGTACGATCCGTGCTCTGCAAGGTCTAATCCTTCGATTTCTTCTTCACGAGATACACGTAGAGGCACGAAAAGTTTGACGACGGACAAACCAATACCGACTGTTGCTGCTGTCCAAGCGATTACTGCTAAAACCCCAATTGCTTGCACTCCGAGAAGCTCAATGCCGCCGCCGTAAAATAGACCGCCACCGCCAGCTACATCGAATAAGCCGACTGCAAGTGTACCCCAAATGCCACAAATACCGTGAACGGCTACTGCGCCAACTGGATCATCCACTTTTAGCTTCCATTCTATGAATCGAACACCTTCAACTAATAGGGGTCCCGCAATAAAACCGATAATAATTGCCCCTACTAAACTTACATTTGCTGCACCTGCAGTAATACCGACAAGACCAGCTAATGCGCCGTTTAATGTTAAAGACCCGTCAATATGACCGTAACGGAATTTTGTATAGAAGGCTGTTGCGATGATACCAGCGGATGCAGATAAGAAGGTGTTGGCAATCACGGTAGGAACTAATGATGGATCTGCAGCTAAAGTAGAGCCTCCGTTAAAGCCAAACCAGCCTAACCATAGAATAAATACGCCTAATGCACCAAGTGGAATAGAATGCCCGGGGATTACATTCACAACGCCTTTTTTATATTTACCGATACGAGGTCCAATGATAGCTGCTGCCACTAATGCACCTGCTGCTCCGGTTAGGTGTACTACAGTTGAACCTGCAAAATCAATGAAGCCGAGGTTTGTTAACCAGCCATCCCCTTGCCAAATCCAGTGACCTACTACAGGATAGATGAATAATGTCATAAGTACGACAATAGCTAAATAAGCATTAATATTCATACGTTCTGCTACGGCACCGGAAATAATTGTCGCACAAGTGGCTGCGAACATTGCTTGGAATACAAAGAATCCAATATCATCGACACCTAAAAGTGCGAAACCCGAGGTCCCGATAAAGCCGCCAGCACTATCGCCGAACATGAGTGCATAACCTACTAGGAAATAAACGACACCACCAAGAGAAATTGTTAAAATGTTTTTCATTAAAATATTTACAGCATTTTTTGCGCGCGTAAAGCCAGCCTCTACCATTGCAAAGCCAGCATGCATAAAGAAGACGAAAAATGCACCAAGCATTACCCAAACTAAATTAATCGACATTTCTAATGCTTCATTTGTCATAACATTCTCCTCCTTTAATCAATCGCTACAGAGCCGAGCTCTTTTGTGCGAATCCGAATTGCTTGTTCTATTGGATAAATGAATATTTTTCCATCGCCTACTTCACCAGTAGAGGCGTCACGTAAAATGACGTCTACGATTGCTTGAACCTTTGAATTATCAACGACCATTTCGAGCTTTAGCTTTTGCGAAAACTCCATTGAATAAGAGTTGCCACGGAATAATGCTGTACGTCCCTCTTGACGACCGCAGCCTGCGATTTCTGAAATGCTTAAACCATCAATCCCCTCCCTAGCTAAGCCTTCACGAACATTCGCGAAAACCTCAGGGCGGATAATTGCTTCGATTTTCTTCATTCTCAACAACTCCTTGCGTTAGGTTATATAACATATTATAGGGTATAATTCATTTAATCAATGATTTCGTGTTAGTTTTTCTTACAATTAATTTCGATGGGTTTAATCGAAATGTGAGATAAGCGCTGGAAAGCTTGATACAAAACGTTTCAGTCTAATATGTAAAGCTCATAGTCTATGGAATATGTCAAGAAGAAGTGGAGATGATTGGGAGGGAAGATAGTTATCTCTCCCGTTTTCGAAAGGGGGGATGTGTTCTAGCCTTAGGAATTTAAATTATTAACAAGGTGTTTTTAGGGGGAAATCAAATGTTTTGCTAAAATCCTTCTCTTTATGTAAGAAAAACTAACAAACTTAAAATAGCGTATCGAAAAATAAGCTGTCAGACGCCTCGCTACAAGTTAAATAGTGTATACTATGCTTAATTATGTTTCGGAAGAAGGGACTTTATAATGAAAGCAAAATACGAAGATGATAGCTTAACGCTACACACGGACCTTTATCAAATTAATATGGCAGAAAGCTACTGGGCTGATGGGATTCATAATCGCAAAGCAGTCTTTGAGTTATATTTTAGAAAGCTTCCGTTTGGCAATGGCTATGCGATATTTGCTGGACTTGAGCGTATGCTCGATTATTTACAGGATTTCCGCTTTAAAGAATCGGATCTTGCTTACTTACGAGAAGAGCTAGGATATAGCGAGGACTTTTTAAATTATTTAAAAGATATACGATTTACTGGCACTATGTATTCGATGGTTGAAGGGGAGCTTGTTTTTGCGAATGAGCCAATCGTGCGAATTGAGGCGCCATTAGTAGAAGCTCAGTTAATTGAGACGGCTCTACTGAATATCGTCAACTACCAAACGTTAGTAGCGACAAAGGCGAGCCGTATTAAGCAAGTGGTGAAAAATGAAGTAGCGATGGAATTTGGAACACGCCGAGCGCAGGAAATGGATGCTGCAATTTGGGGAGCACGAGCAGCAGTTATTGGTGGTTTTGAATCAACCTCAAATGTTCGTGCTGGGAAAAAATTTGGTATCCCTGTTGCGGGGACGCATGCACATGCACTAGTACAGGCGTATAAAAATGATTACGATGCCTTTCATGCATATGCAAAGCGTCACCGAGATTGTGTGTTTTTAGTTGATACGTACAATACGTTAAAATCTGGCGTACCTACTGCTATTAAGGTGGCGCAGGAATTAGGAGATCGCATTAACTTCATCGGTGTACGATTAGATAGTGGAGATATTTCCTTCCTATCAAAAGAAGCACGCCGTATGCTCGATGAGGCTGGATTTACAGAGGCGAAAATCATTGTTTCGAATGATTTAGATGAATATACCATTTTAAACTTAAAATCACAGGGTGCTCGTGTTGATATGTGGGGAATTGGCACGAAACTAATTACAGCATACGATCAGCCGGCGCTAGGGGCGGTTTATAAAATGGTGGCAATTGAGAATGAACACGGTGAAATGGAAGACACAATCAAAATTTCAGCAAACGCCGAAAAAGTAACAACACCGGGCTTAAAGCGTGTATTCCGTATCATTGATAAATCCAATGGAAAATCAGAGGGTGATTACATTGCGATGGCGGATGAAAACCCGCAACAGGAGGAACGAATTAAAATGTTCCATCCTGTTCATACATTCGTATCGAAGTTTGTAACAAACTTTGAGGCGAAAGAGCTGCATGAAAAAGTAATCCATGCAGGGCAAGTAATATACGATAACCCGCCTTTAGAAGAAATGCGCCAATATGCCTTCGATAACTTAGAGCTGTTATGGGATGAGTATAAGCGTTCCCTTAACCCGGAGGAATACCCTGTCGATTTAAGCCAAAAATGCTGGGATAATAAAATGCGTAATATCCAAGAGGTACGCGATATGGTCGATGAGGTTGAAAATTAATTAAAAGGGGGGATCATCATGGCTGATTTACAAAAGAGGATTATTGAAGAGCTGCATGTATTACCTGGGATAAATGTGGAAGAGGAAATTCGAAAGTCAATTAACTTTTTAAAGGAGTATGCTCATAAGCATAGCTTCGTAAAAGGCTTCGTGCTAGGGATTAGCGGAGGACAGGACTCTACATTGACAGGTAAGCTTGCGCAAATGGCAGTCGATGAATTGAACGCGGAAGCTGGAGAAAATAAATATGCCTTCTACGCAGTTCGCCTCCCGTATGGTATTCAAGCGGATGAGCAGGATTGCCAGGCTGCAATTGACTATATACAGCCGGATAAAGTGTATACCGTAAATATTAAAGAGGCAGTGGATGCTAGTGTTCGCGCACTCGCCGCTGCAGATATAGAGCTAAGTGACTTTGCAAAAGGCAATGAAAAGGCTCGTGAACGAATGAAAGTGCAATTCTCTATTGCGGCAATGAAAAATGCAGTTGTTCTCGGCACAGATCATGCTGCTGAAGCGATTACAGGGTTCTTTACGAAATTTGGAGATGGCGGCGCCGATTTAATGCCCATTTTCCGTTTGAATAAACGACAAGGAAAGCAAATTTTAAAGTATTTAAATTGTCCCGAGCACTTGTATTTAAAGGTGCCAACTGCTGATTTAGAGGAGGATCGACCGTCTCTACCCGATGAAGCGGCACTTGGTATCACATACGAGCAAATAGATGATTATCTAGAGGGCAAAGAAATCCCTACAGAGGCTCGTAAAACGCTTGAAGGACACTATTTACGCTCAAAGCACAAACGTCATCTACCAATTACGATATTTGATGATTTTTGGAAAGAGTAGCCCGAGCTACTGCGAAGGATGCACCTTATGACATACAGAGGTGCATCCTTTCTAAATTATTTCGGGAATTAGTCGATATAAATACCTAAGAAGTGTATGGAAAGGAGGTAAGCTGTGATGAGAACTTCGCGAGTAGGAAATGTGCTAACAAGTACGTACAGAAATGCAAAGCGTTATTTAGAAACAGAGGATGCATTCATTAATGTGATGAATGATCGAGATGCATTAAACCATTTTAACCGTCAGCAGCAGGATAAACAGAATGCTTCTCAAAGGAAAAAGGCACCTGTGAAAAAAGTAAATCTAGTCAATAACCGTCACCATGTTTTAATTAAGGGCATCCAGTATGATGGGGATACAGCAGCAATAATGCGAAATCGATTATTAAGACAGGCAATAATGGTAAGCTACGCAACGAAAATGAAGCGTCGAAATCACACTTACCGAACATCAATATAATCACCTGAATGAATCAGATTCGTTCAGGTGATTTTTTTTGCATTAAGCGGTTCATCATCAAAAGACGGGGTGCTAATATGCACCGCACACTGAGCGGACGCGCATCCAGAGCATGGGTTCAGTCTCCTCGCCGCTCTACGTTACGTGTGCTAGAAATGTATAAAAATAATTCTTCTTAAAACACTTTGGTATATAAATCTCATGTTAATAACCACATTATGAATAAAGCATGTGGATTGTAGTGAAGCCGCGTCCCCAGGAAAGCATGCTGGCGCAATAGAAATAACCTAATTTTTAGGAGGGTATTTTTCTAGAAAATATTTGCAATTATTTCACATGTATTTTCATCTTATTTCACAATTGCACTGTAAAGTAATCTATAGATAGAAATGAAAGGGGAATCATTGTGAAAAAGCTATTACGATTATTCATTATTGCCGGTGCAGCGCTAGCCTTAGCAGCATGTGGTGGCGAAGATAAAGAAACGAAAGAAAAAGAAAATGATCAACAAGATGTAGCGAAAGATGATACGACAGTAAAAGAAGGGGATAGAGTCGCTTCTCTAGCAGACCCTCGACTACAGGAGCCAACAGAAGAATCAGTTTGTGAAATGTGTAATATGAAAGTTTACACAAAAGATCACGAGCTAGGTGTATTCTCGGCTCAAGCAATTAAAGCGGATGGCTCAACAGCATTTTACGATGATATTGGCTGTTTATTAAATGCAGAGCTTGCACATAATGAAACAAATGATAAATATGTTCGTGATTACAATACAAAAGAATGGGCTTTAGTAGAAGATGTTGTAATTGTGAAAACAGAAATTAAGTCACCGATGAACTGGGGATATATTTACTTCGTGAAGCAAGAGGATGCGGATGCTTACATAAAAGAGAATCCAACTGCCTTTGTAGAAAAGCTTGAAAAAATCAAAGAGGATGCTAAAAAGCGTCGTGAAGAAAAGATGAAGAAACAAGCAGAGGAAGAAGCGAATAATAATCAGCATGGACAAGAGCAAGCTGACAGTGAGGAAGAAGACCATAGCGGTCATTAAAGTTTGGTAAGACTAGAGGAAATTCTTCTAGTCTTTTCGTCGTTGGTGAGGTGATTTTATGAAAAAGATAATAGGTCTGCTCCTAATAACTCTCTTTTATTGTGGAAATGATGTATATGCTGCCAAGCAGGAGCTACAAAGGCTAATTGATGAAGCGGAGGATGGCGCTGTCATTCAATTGGAGGCACGAGTATACGAGGGAGATATTATCATTAATAAACCGATTACTATTGAAGGACAGTCGGATACCGTTATTAAAGGGAAACGTGATAGCGAAACGACCGTAACGATAGAGGGGGCGAGTGATGTCACGATACGGAATGTAATGATTGATACAAAGGGAACGGCACTAGTCGTTAAGCAATCTGAGCAAGTTCGACTGCAAAACCTATCGATGTGGCATGTTCAGAAGGGGATTGTAATTCAAAAATCAAAGGATATTTCGGTGAGTGGCAGTAAAATCGGAGGCAATGATCTGCATTATGCTAAAAAAGGGAACGGGGTGGCGGTTTATAATAGTGAAACCGTTGGGCTAATCGATAATGAAATTCGCGCGGTACAGGATGGCTTTTATATTGAGGGAGTAAAGGACATTACGATCGAGAGGAACATTGTTAAGGATAGTCGTTATGGTACACATTTTATGTATAGCAGCGAAGGAAGTGTACGGGATAACCACTATACACGTAATGTGACGGGCCTGATGATTATGATGACAGCAGATTTGCAGCTAGAAAATAATTCAATTTTTTATCAGGAAGGCTTTAATGGAACAGGCATTACACTTTTCGATGCCCATAAAATGGTATTGCAGCATAACAACATAATTGGGAATCGAATCGGTCTTACGTTACAAAGTACAACTGATATTCAAGCGTTAAACAATCTGTTCCAAATGAACCAAACGGCAGTGGAATCAATAAAATCCTCTCGGTCGAATAGGGCAATGAAAAATATTTTTATTGGAAATTTAGTAAATGCAAGATCCGATCAGTCGGGGCTTATGTTATCGAATAATTTTTATGATGATTATAGTGGCATTGATTTAAATGGAGATGGCACAGGCGAAGAGGCTTATGTTGCCCTGCAAAGCTTTGGTCAGTGGATGGTACGAAAGCCGGTATATCAGTATTTTGTTGAATCCCCGAGCATAGTGCTGCTCAATACTATAGATAAAAGGGCGAACCTATCGACAAAGGATATACTTGTTGATGATGCACCGCTGACAACTAGTACATTGACGAAAGAAACGAGTGTCAAAATTCATTTCAAACAGCTGCTATTTGGACTCTTTTTACTACTAGGCTGTATCGTTTTATATAGAAGGAGTGTTGTTTTATGAAAAAAAGAATGATGATAGTACTGTTGGCTCTCGTGGCGCTTGCTGCCTGCTCGGAGAAAACCTATGAGCCAAGAGAAATTAATGCTGAAACGGATATTTGTAAAGTATGTAATATGAGCATTGCCCATGAGGATTACGCCGCACAGCTTGTTCATACGAATGGTGATTATGAAATGTTTGATGATTTAGGCTGTTTAATGGAGTTTATTGCAGATACAGAGGAATCGGATATTGGCGCTGCCTTTATTAAGGAAATGAAAAATAACAAGTGGGTCAATGTAAAGGATGCAACCTACGTCTACTCGAAGGATTATTGGACACCGATGAATTATGGAGTTGTGGCCTTTGCAAGTGAGGAAGAGGCAAAGGCTTGGATTGCCAAAGAGGGTGAGGGACAATTCCTAGCATACGATGATTTAAAAACGTTTAAGTGGGGGATTCACCATTGATGCAGCACATGTTTATCTCACTTGAATGGCGGCAAATGGTGCGCAGTAAATGGCTACTACTTGTCGCCCTATTATTTACCTTTGTCTTTGTTGCAATTGTCATGATCCAGCAAATGGCCTTACCGGATGTAGAAGGTTTTACAAGACAAACGGCGTCCTTTTTAAACCTACTGTTATTTTTATTACCGCTCTTTACGCTGACGATTGGTAGTATGAGTATTGCAGGAGATATCGAGTCGGGCTGGTTTTCTCTATTGAAAACATACCCGATCTCATTATCGCAATATATTTTCGGGAAGTTTATCGCATTATGCGGAGCGTTTTTCTTTATTGTTGTGTTCGCTTTTGGCATCGTTCTATTGCTAGGTGGCGTTCTTGGTGGGGTCAAGCTACCAATGCCATTTATTGTGCTGACGCTTCTTTTAATTGTAATTTGTGCCTCGCTTTCGACGATGATTGGAGCTTTGGCACGAAACCGCCTTCACGCTCTTGCAGTATCCCTCGTTGTATGGGCGTTCTTTTTACTGCTTTTATCCTATGCATTAATGGCTGTCGGTACAGTAGTTGCAGGGCATGTACTACAAAAGCTTACGATCGTCATGCTACATATGAATCCAATTGAATGGCTTCGTTTTGCTTACTTTATAATGGCAGACCAAGCAGCGGCTTTAGGACCAACCTATTATGATCTCATTCAGTTTTATCAATCAGCTATAGGGAAAATACTATTCGTCCTAGTAACCTTACTCTGGATAGTAGCTCCATTATGGCTAGCAAAACGAGCGTTGAAAAAGGTAGGTGGGGCAAAATGATAGTAGAATGCAAAAGCTTGCAGCAAATTTATGCGAATGGGCGCGGCTTACAGCATGCGAGCTTTACTATTCAAAAAGGGCGTATTATTGCGCTAGCTGGCGGAAATGGAGCGGGTAAAAGTACGCTTATCCGAATGCTAACGAAGCAGGAAATGCCACAGCAGGGTGAGCTAGTATGGCATGAAAATAAAACAATACGTTATATGCCGGACGATGTTGATTTTCCAACCTCACTAACGGCGGAGGAAATTTTAAAGCTGCTTTCATCCTTAAAAAAAGCGACGCAAGACGAACAAAGGGCGGTGCTTCAAAAAGTAGGACTGTCTGAGGTGAAAAAGCAAAGAGTGCAGCAATTTTCTAAAGGAATGCGTCAGCGTTTAAATCTAGCACAAAGCCTATTAGGTGGGGACGGTTTACTTATTATGGATGAGCCGACAAATGGCCTTGACCCGTACTGGATTGCCCAATTAAAGGATATGATAAGACAAGAGCGAGATCGTGGTAGCACCGTTATTTTTTCAACGCATATGCTCTCCTTTGCACAGCAACTTGCAGATGACGTCATTATTTTACATGAAGGCTCTGTGCTAGTGGCAGGTGATATGGGGGAGCTATTAGATAAATATGGATACGATGAGCTCGAGCAACTCTGGTTAAATAGAATAGGACTTAGCGAGGGATAGCCCTCCTCACAATGCCCCCGATAGTAGATTTACAACCGTATGTAAATCTCACTATCGGGATTTTTGCTATTTCCTAGCATCCGATTTTTGTGATGAGCTACAAAAATGATATAGTGGTAAAATATAGTAAACTTTATGCGTTTTAATAGGAATGCTTGGTAAAGGGGGGCTATAAATGTGGCGAATGCTAAAGACACTATTTATTTTAGAAAAGACGGATAAGAAGAATATATTCTCTATTTTGCTCGTCGCCATTTTTGTCATTGGAATGGTCGTATTTGTTAACGCTGAGGACTTAGGAAATTCAACAAAAGAGAAGTCGGGTGAATATCAAACGGTCAAAATGGCGTTAAATAAATTTCAAAAAGAGGACGCGAGTGAGGACGGCGATGGGAGTGACCTGTATAAAAACATTGTGAAACAGTACCACTCTGTTTCAAAGCAGGTAATGGCATTAAAAACGGATCGACCCCAATTATATTTTGATGCCGCAATCGATTTAACCGAATTAAGAAGACAAGCATTTGAAATGGAAGATTACGAGCGTGTTGCAAACAATCTTCCGACCAAAATCGAGAATGAATTAGACTATGCGTACTATCAATATTTAAAGAAAAATGAACTTGACCTTTCTTTAAATACGTTTAATTTCTTTCAGTTTTTTGCGTTTTTATTCAGTGTAGTAGGAGCGATTTGGTTTGTATTTATTAGCCTATACTCTTCTAATAGTATGATTGAGGATTTCCGGCATACGTCGCTCATTAAGGGCTATCCTATATCCTTTGGTCAATATGTATTAGCAAAATGTATGACGTCCATGGGAATTGTGATTATTTTCATTATTGAGCTCGTAGTTTGTAGCCTGCCACTAATTTATTTTAAAGGCTTAGGAGATGCTGCTTATCCGGTATCTGTATTCACTGGTGAGGTAACGATTTATACGATTGCACAATACGTAACGGTGTCGGTACTGTATATGATTTTTATTGCTATTTTTACGATTCTATTATCGATTATTTTGAATGTTCTTTTGAAAAATGTTTATTTAACATTGTTCGTACAGCTATTATTATTTATTTTCCCAACATTATTTCCTAGTCTTGTAAAGCTAATGCCCTACAATCCGTTTAACTACTTGAATTTTACGAGTGTATTAAGGGGAGATGCGCTAAATCTAGAAAACCCAGTCGCTTTATCGAGCGGTGATGGGTTACTTACACTTGGCATTAGTATTGTTTTGCTAATGGTCATGGTGAACCGGTTTTTAACTTCTGGAAGGCTAAAAAACTTATAGGGGGTGAAAGGAAATGTGGGCATATTTTAAGTTTGAGCTAAAACAATTTATTACGAATAAAAAAAATATAGCAGTTTATGTGATTTTGCTTTTCTTCGCCCTTTTTTATGCGCTGAAAATGGCACCAGCCTATGAGCCAGTAGAAAAAGTCGATGTGGATGAAATGGAAGCGAGATACTTGACCCGAGAAGAATTTTTGAATACGGCAAAGAGTAATCACTGGGCAGTTGAATATGCGCGGGCGATTTTTCCACAGTGGAATGAATATGAGAAAGCGAGAATGGATGCACTCGTCCAAAAGGATAATGTAAAGTATGCAGAGGCAACAGCAAACTGGTACACATATTCGGACATGCTTACTTATAAAAGTCGTGATATGTTTTATAACCCTGCTTATTATACATATGACAACTCATATGGACACAAGGATGGGCATTATGGCTATTCTTATTCAGCTAGTCGCTTTGAAGCCTATTCAAAAGGAGCTACAGAGCTTTCTATATCAGTATTTGAGGAAAGAACCGCCATTCAAACGCTACAGCGATTGCTCCACTCCTACTTACCGTTTGTCCTATTTGCTACCCTAATTTTTTTAACGGTAGATATTGTGCTAAAGGACCGTCACAATAAGTCGGCTTTACAAGGCTTTCCGATTGCCGATTGGAAAAAGCTATTGATAAAAGGAAGCGTTTCTTTCTTAGGGACGATATTTGCATTTATCCCGTTGTCTATCGGCTTTATCATTATTGGTATTCAAAGTGGATTTGGTGATTTATCGCTGCCAGTACCAATTTATTCGTATGTAGAGGGGAATTTTACAAATAGTACGATGGGTGAATACTTCCTAAAAAATAGCGTGTTCCTTGTTGTTTGGTTCCTCTTCTTGATCTCACTCATTTTACTTTTAAGTATTCTAGTGAAGGCTGAATTTGCAAGTGTTGTTGTTGGCTTAGCAATTATTTCGGCGGAGTGGATTTATTTTGAGCGTGAGATGGGGGCTTACACAGAAGTTCATCGATACCCAACATCCTATGTACAGGTAGGGCAAATTCTAACAGGCTATCGTAATTTTGTGTATGAATCAAAGTCCTTTACAGCCGAAAATGGGCTATTCATTGTTGGAGCATGTGCTGTCGTGTGTATCGTGTTGACATTTATAATAAGTCATTTTAAAAAGTTTAAGCTACTATCGTGAGAAAGGACGGTTCATAGGATGATTGAATTAAAAAATATAAATATGCAGTTTTCGGGTAAAGATATATTAAAAGACATTTCGGTTACGTTCGAGCAAGGTGAAATTATTGGCTTAGTTGCACCGAATGGAACAGGAAAGTCTACTTTAATGAATGTTATTATGAACTATTTATCACCAAGTGCTGGCAAGGTTATTTTAAATAATGAACTACACTATTCAAGTAAAAAGAATGAAGTAAAAATGCATCAAAAAATATCGATGATGCCAGATCAAAGTGATTTATATAATCATGTTTCGGGGAAAAATCATTTAAAGATTTATCAGTCGATGTGGAACAGTGATCCGAAACTAATCGAAGAGACAATTGAACGTTTAGGCATGGCCTCCTATGTGAAAAAGAAAACGGGCACATATTCTTTAGGCATGCGTCAGAGGCTGTGCTTTGCCATGCAGATTGTTGCAGATACACAGGTTATGCTTATGGATGAGGTGATGAATGGCCTCGATCCAACACATGTCGAGCTTATATCTCAAATACTTGTTCAAAAGAAATCGGAAGGAAAAACGATTATTATCGCCTCGCATTTACTCGAAAACTTAGAGCAATATGCTGACCGTATATTCTTTATAAAAAACGGTGAGCTCATACTAGTAAATGATAGAGTGGCAGGGTTTGACAAGCAAGAGGTAACGACAGTTCGAGTGTCAAATTTTACGGGAAGCACTCTTGAAAGGTTTAAAAAGCAATTCCAAGAAACGAATGTACGAACATTACCGAATGGAAAAACGCTAATTGATGTTATGGAACAAGATGCTGCAAAGCTAGCGGAAATTACTCAATTTTTAATCTCCCATAGGATATCCGATTTTAGCTTCGGTAAAGTGACATTAAATGATATTTATTCAATGACCTATGGGCAACAGAACTAATCACTGGGGCGATTCCGGTTGAAAAGCGGTTGTAAAAGTGCTGGGGATAGACTGTTTTTTTGTCGAATGTGTATAGCGTTAAAGTAAATGGTAAAAGTTGTGTTAGATCGTTCTTTTCGATATGCTAATAGTAGTTTTTATATTCAAAAAATTGCGTTTTTATTTTAGGGAGGCTGAGCTATGCAGCAGCAAATTCAAAAGATTGTCGAAAATATAGAAAAAGTAATGATTGGGAAGCGTGAAATTACAGAGTTAAGTATTGTGGCCCTTCTTGCTGGAGGACATGTATTACTAGAGGACGTACCGGGTGTCGGGAAAACGATGATGGTACGATCCTTATCGAAATCCGTCGGTGCAAATTTTAAACGAATTCAATTTACACCAGATTTATTGCCATCAGATGTTGTAGGCGTGTCAATTTATAACCCAAAAACACTGCAATTTGAATTCAGGCCTGGTCCGATTGTTGGAAATATTATTTTAGCGGATGAAATTAACCGTACATCCCCGAAAACACAGGCTGCTCTATTAGAAGGGATGGAGGAGGCGTCTGTCACAATTGACGGGGAGACAATTCAAATCCCGAAGCCGTTTTTTGTTATGGCAACGCAAAATCCAATTGAATATGAAGGGACGTATCCTTTACCAGAAGCACAGCTTGACCGCTTCTTATTAAAAATCAAGATGGGCTACCCGACGGCTGTTGAGGAAATTGAAGTACTTCGACGTGCTGAAAATAAGGAGCCAATCAAAGAGATTAGTGCGGTTATGTCTGTCGAAGAGCTGCTGGATTTACAAAAACGTGTAAGACAGGTGTATGTCGAGGATAGTGTAAAAAGCTATATCGTAGAGCTAGCACGTGCAACTCGTGAGCATGAAAAGGTGTATTTAGGTGTGAGTCCACGTGCCTCTATTGCCTTGATGAAAGCGGCACAGGCTTATGCATTTATGCAAAACCGTGATTTTGTAAAGCCAGATGATATTCAATATTTAGCGCCTTTTGTCTTTAGTCACCGTTTAATTCTTGAGCCGGAAGCTAGATATGAGGGGACAACGCCAGAACAAATCATCTCGCAAATTATTGGACAAGCATTTGTACCCGTGAAAAGGTTTGCGGAACAATGAAGCGGATCTTCCAGTATGTGAAAAAAAGTAGTCGTTTTATTACGATTATTGGCTTACTCCTATTTGCCTTTTGCTTTGCCATGTTCCAAGGAGGCTTTGTAAGCTGGTTTATTTTTTTCACGGTATTACCGTTTTTACTGTACTCCTTTTTACTATCACTCGTACCACTTCAAATAACGAATGTACGACGTGAAATGGATCAGAGCCACCTCGTGCGCGGAGATACGGTCAATATAACGGTACGCTTTGAAAATAAATCACGTTTTCCGATTGTATTTCTCGTCGTGAAAGAGCTGGATACTGACGAGCGATTGTATCGGATTGAAGACGGTCACTCGGGTCATCTATTCTTAGTTGGCTTTAAGCGCAAGTTTGAGTGGACGTATTCGTTAGAAGGCTTAAAACGAGGAGAGCATCAGCTTTCGGCGCTAGAGTTTACGTTTACGGATTTTTTCGGATGGACGGTGCGTAAAAAGCTTGTAACAGAGCCACACACGGTTATGGTGTATCCGAAAACAATCGATATGAAATATGCCTCTCTACAAATGCAATATGATCAAGGGGTTGTAGCTTCTAAATATTCCATTGTAAAGGATACCTCAATGGTAACAGGTGTACGAGATTATCAAGCTGGCGACCGTTTTTCATGGATTCATTGGAAGTCCTTTGCGAAAAGTGGCAATTTAAAAACAAAGGAATTTGAGGATCGCCAATCACAAAGCTTATTCGTATGTATTGATCGTGCCACAACCGAGCATTTTGAGGATGTAGTGGACTTAACAGGCTCCATCATGAAGGCAATAGTCAAACGAAATGGTGATGTTGCATTTTTATCTGGTGGAGAAAATCGTGTGTTTTATCCGATAGTGCGAACGGATATCCAGCTTGAAAAGGTGATGCATCATTTGGCGATTGTAAAGCCAGATGCCGTATCCTCTATGGAATCCGTTCTACGATCAGAGCGACAGCTAAATAACTCCATACTACTCGTTATAACTGGAAAGCTAACAGATGAGCTAAAGCATTTTTTAATGGACGGCTCAAAATATGCACGTGCCGTCGTTTGCTTTGTAGTTGTAACGAAGGAGCAATATAAACGAATTGATGAATCTAATACGCGCTTTGGCAATAGTAGGGTAATTTATTTAACGCCAGAAATGTTTAGCCAGGCGTTCACGGAGGTGAATAAGCCGTGAAAAAAGAAGCCATGCATTATGTTGAACTGATAATCTATTACACAATTCTATTTTTCATTTTAAGAGAGTGGTTAGTGCCGGTAATGGAGTTAACGTCAACTGGGCATTTATATTTATTTATGCTGTTTATAGCGCTCTCGTTTGTGATTAATATTTTTAGAGTGCATATCGTTATTTCGTGGCTGTTAAAACTGGGCTTTATCGGATTTTTCCTCATTACGGTCTATAGTGAAGAATCGCCCTTTACCGTAAATGGATTACACTATTTGATAAATGAAATGAGGGTAAATGTATCGTACATACTTGCGAGTGATTTATCCTCTGTCACCGATCCATTCCGAACGATTCTATTTTTCGTGCTAATTTGGATGCTGATTTATTTACTGCACCACTGGCTTACTGTACGAATGACGATTTTTTATTTCTTTGTGCTTACCGTATTCTTTATCGCCACACTCGATACATTTACTGGGTATGATGGCTCGATGGCAATTGTAAAAGTGGTGCTGCTCGGTTTAATTATGACAGCATTTCTTTATGTAAAGCGTCTAATGACAACGACAGGAACAGCCTTTGCCCTTCGCAAATTCATGCTCTATATATTGCCGGTTACATTGTTTATTGGGATTGTTGGGTTTGTCGCGATTCTTTTACCAAAGGCCGAGCCACAGTGGCCAGATCCTGTGCCGTATATGAAGGGCATGGTCGGCATGGGTGGAGGCACCTCTCAAGTAGGGCTGGGTGAGGATGATAGTGAGCTTGGAGGATCCTTCACGGCGGATGATACAGTCGTATTCGAGGTGCATGCAAGAAAAAAACAATATTGGCGAGTCGAAACGAAGGATTTCTACACATCAAAAGGCTGGGAAACATCCTACGAGGAAGAAGAAATGATTCTTCAAGATGGCTATATTCCTACCTCCCTTCCTATCGGTACACCGGAAAAAACGGCGTATGCCGAAATATATCCTCGCATTACTCGTTCGTATGTAATGCAGCCATATGGAGTAACAAAGGTGAATGTAGAGGAGCCGGATACTGTCATTCAATACAATATGATGACAGAGCGAGCGTCTACAATGCTAAATGGTGATGACTTTGTACCAGAAAAATATACGGTGGAATATAGTACGCCAGAATACAGCTATACAGCGCTGAAAACAGTGACAGATTCGTATGTTTCAGATCCACGTTATTTGCAGCTGCCTGATACATTACCTGATAGGGTTGGTAATTTAGCATATGAGCTAACCTCTTCTCGTCAAACGGAATATGACAAGGCACGAGCAATTGAGCAATACTTTAAGCGCAGCGGCTTTGTATATGAGACTAAAAATGTCCCAGTACCAGAAGAAGGTATAGACTATGTTGACCAGTTTTTATTTGATACAAAGCAAGGCTATTGTGATAACTTTTCTACGTCAATGGTTGTAATGCTACGTTCAATTGGCATCGAGGCGCGTTGGGTAAAAGGGTATGCAAGTGGCACAGAGGTTGGGCGTACAGATGATGGTCTACTAAAGTTCGATATTGCGAATAACGATGCTCACTCCTGGGTAGAGGCGTACATTGAAGGTGTTGGCTGGATGCAATTTGAGCCAACGATTGGCTTTACAAATCCGACAGAAATTGAGTTTGATTTAGAGCGATCAGGCAATGCTAGCGATGAAATGATAAAAGAGGAAAAAAAGGAACGCGAAGAAAAGAAACAAGAGCAAAAAACGCAAGAGAAAGAAGACGAGAAAAAAGCGAAGGAATCTACTCCAGTTTCACCTGTAGTAAAATGGATTGGAGCTAGCTCTTTGCTTATACTAGCCTTAGTCGCGATTATTATGTACAAGCGTCGACGAAAATGGTTACCAAAAGTGTATGTGAAAATGCAGCAACGAAAGCCGAATGATGCTTCCAACTTAACCGTAGCGTATAAGCGACTACTGAAGCAGTTAGCGCTATCTGGGCTAAAACGTGAACCGAACGAAACCCTGCAATCCTTTGCGCAGCGGGTGGACGAGCATTTCGGCGTAAAGGATATGTCGAAGATTACAGAGGTTTATGAAAAGGTAATTTACAGTAAAAATATTGAGCATCATGAGTTCGACGAAATAAAAGAAAGTTGGGAATATTTAATCAATCGCACAACCGGTTGATTTTAAGGGTATTAAAGAGTAAAATTTAGAAAAAATAATAGGTGTGCCTTCATATAAGTCCGATAATATGGTTCGGATGTTTCTACTAAGTTACCTTAAATAACTTATCTATGACGGTAGGTCGAGCTATCCGTAAATTCGGATAGCTTTGCCTACTTGTATATAAATGAAATGAACGCGTGGAATCTTTTTTTTCGACGCGTTTTTTCTTAAATAAATGAAACTTCTTACTTTGGCACTATAGAAATGTCTAGGCATTTGTGCCAACTGCTCGAGGTCGCTTCGATCCCTCGGGCGAAAGCGGAAAAAATGCTTTCGCTTCGGGGTCTCCAGCGCTTGTCGCAGCTAAAAGGGCACAAATGCACTTTTCTTATAATCGGTTTTGCAGAGGTAGGACTTTTTATTGGGCAGTTCCTTAAAATATTAGAAGAGGTGGAAAACGTGTCAACTCCTTTATTAAAAGAGCAAGAAAAAGTAGTCGTACTTGATTTCGGTAGTCAGTTTAACCAATTAATCACACGCCGTATTCGTGAATTCGGCGTATTCTCAGAGCTACACCCACATACAATTACAGCTGAAGAAATTAAAGCTATGAATGCTGTAGGGATTGTATTCTCAGGCGGACCAAACTCAGTTTATGATGAAAATGCCTTCAAGGTAGATCAAGCTATTTTTGAACTAGGCTTACCGATTTTAGGTATTTGCTATGGTATGCAATTAATGGCTCACACAAACGGCGGTAAAGTAGAGAGCGCTGAAACACGTGAGTATGGGAAAGCAGAATTAACAGTTGCAACGGAAAACAAATTATTCGGCGACTTACCAAAAGAGCAAGTAGTATGGATGAGCCACGGCGACCACGTAACAGAAGTACCAGCTGGCTTTGAAGTAATCGCAACGAGCCCAGCTTGCCACATCGCAGCGATGGCGAACGTAGAGAAAGAATTCTATGCAGTACAATTCCACCCAGAGGTTCGTCACTCTGTATACGGTAATGACTTACTGAAAAACTTCGTATTCAATGTATGTGAAGCTAAAGGCGACTGGTCAATGGCGAACTTCATCGATATCGAAATCGCGAAAATCCGTGAGCAAGTAGGCGACAAGCAAGTTCTTTGTGCCCTATCAGGTGGAGTAGATTCATCTGTAGTAGCTGTATTAATCCATAAAGCAATTGGCGACCAATTAACGTGTATGTTCGTAGATCACAACTTAAACCGTAAAGGCGAAGTTGAACAAGTTATGAAAACTTTCACAGAAGATTTCGATATGAAAGTAATCAAAATCGATGCTCGTGAGCGTTTCATGAACAAGCTAAAAGGCGTTTCTGACCCAGAGCAAAAACGTAAAATCATCGGTAACGAATTCATTTACGTATTTGACGAAGAGTCTGCAAAATTAGAGAACATGGACTTCTTAGCTCAAGGTACTCTTTACACAGACATCATCGAATCTGGTACAGCAACAGCGCAAACAATTAAATCTCACCATAACGTAGGTGGATTACCAGAAGATATGAAGTTCGAATTAATCGAGCCACTTAACACATTATTCAAAGACGAAGTACGCGCTTTAGGTTTAGAGCTTGGCTTACCAGAAGCAGTCGTGTGGCGTCAACCTTTCCCAGGTCCTGGTCTTGGTATCCGTGTACTTGGCGAAGTAACAGAAGAAAAATTAGAAATCGTACGTGAAGCTGACTTCATCCTACGCGAAGAAATCAAAAATGCCGGCCTAGAGCGCGACATTTGGCAATACTTCTGCGTACTACCAGACATCCGTTCAGTAGGTGTAATGGGCGACGGTCGTACGTACGACTACGCAATCGGTATCCGCGGCGTAACATCAATCGACGGCATGACTTCAGACTGGGCACGTATCCCTTACGACGTACTAGAAAAAATCTCAGTACGTATCGTAAACGAAGTACAAGGCATCAACCGCGTACTGTATGATATTACTTCTAAGCCACCAGCAACGATTGAGTGGGAGTAAACGCTCGCCAAATTTCGAGGAGCTTTAGCACCGCAGAAATTTTTTGCGCAGTAAAGTGAGCGTTTGCGACGAGCAGCGTAAGCAGCGCAGGAGCATACACGTAGATAGGAACCACTCGAGAAATCGAGTGGTTTTTTGCGTTCATTATAAGGCGATGGATAGAGGAGCTAATGCACTGTTGAAATTTTTCACGACAGTCGCTATAATAGCGCAGCCAAAAAGCTTTCTACCAAATTTTTACGGCTATTAGCAAGGGTGGGCAGTACACTAATAAAGTAAAAAGGTTTACCTCAGTAAAATAGGGTATATTATATTTGATGTATAGATTCTCTTTAAAGACAAGAAAAGTAGGTGAAAGAAGTGGGGAAATACCAATTGGATACTAAAGGCAAGATGGCTGTGACAAAGTATCATGAAAAAAACAAGCCTGCCAAATTTGATAAAAAGCAGCAACTTGAAAAAATACGTGCAGAGTATTTAAAAAAAAGGCAGGAACAAACAGATAAATAATATGAACGAAAACATATTCGAAGTTCTTTTTTTTTATGGATGATAAAGTTTATGATTTTCTTACATTTCAGATTCGGTAACAAAAAACTCGTCATCAGATATCAGTACCTCACTAATTGATTTTGACTTTGACACGACATAGCTATTATTTATTCAAAATAATAACGTTGTAGATAGAGGGCACCTGCTACAATTGAGGCCAAAATTACATGAATTGAACGGATTTTTCTGTTTTGGATTAAAATCCTTGTGTATCAATGGTTGGTGAGCGTACTTTACGATATTACTCTAAGCCACCTGCGACGAGCAGCGTAAGCAGCGCAGGAGCACACACGTAGATAAGAACCACTCGAACAATTAAGTGGTTTTTTGCGTTGGTAAAATGGCGATGGATAGAGGAGTCACTGGACCGCGGATTTTTATCACCACAGACACACATTTATAGAAAAAGCTTGGAAAACCTTATTTGAAAAGGTTTCTACCAAGCCTTTTGTATAATGCCTTTATCGATAAAAAAATTATGATTCTACAAACGTTAATTAATGATATAATACTTGGAAATAGGTGAGTCAATCGATCCCTTTGAAAAGATAGTTCGTGAAGAAGCTACGCAACTCACCATTTCTGTTCCAAATTTATTTGCTAGGAGGGAAGCTGATGGAAAACGATAAATTGATTATAGACATGCTACAAAAAATTACTACTAGTATGGATGAAATGAAAGTTGAACTGAAAGCTGATATCCAAGAAGTAAAACAAGAAGTAGCCCAAGTGAAACAAGAAGTTACCTCAGTAAAACAAGAAATCGTTGAAGTGAAAAAACGTCTTGATAACGTAGAAGGTAAACTTGATGGCATTGGTCAACAATTTGAAGAGTCTACAAAGCACAGAATTGAAGTTGAAAGACGACATGAAGATGATATTTATTACAAAAAGTGCAAGAAATGGACAAGGCCATCATCTTACAAGCAAAAAAGAACTAAGCAAATCCAATCATGTAAGACATATCTAATACACCTCTAAAAAATTGGGATTGAACTTTACCCACACCATTCTTAGAGGTGTTTTATTCTCTCAGTCAGCAAGTCTTCCCAACAACAATCTTCCTATACATCCCATTTAACATTACCGATGTATCCTGCTCCACTCTAATATTTCGCTGATCCTCAGGAAGTAGTACTTCAAAACTTCTCCCAATATCCGTTCCTAGTACACTAATAACCGGTCTTATCATTTTTTGGGGTAAGGACATTTTTTTATCCTTAGGAGCGAATTTATCAAATATAATGATTTTCCCCTCTGGCTTTAGCACTCGGAACATCTCTTGAAAGGTTTTGTGGTCGTCAGGTACTACGGATAACACTAGGCTTGCCACAACATAATCGAACGCTTCGTTTTCAAAACTCAAATGTTGAGCATCCATTTCTAAAAATTTGATAGGGGAACCGTTGAATTTTTTCTTTGCCTTGCTTAGCATTGCGGGTGAATAATCGATTGCGGTTATATCTAAGTTGGAATAGGGAATGAGCTCTAAATCAGCACCTGTTCCTACGCCAATAAACAAGATTTTTTGATGGGGTTGGAATGGGATGGATTGAAATATTTCTTTCCGAGCCTTTAAAAATATCCCGGAATTAAAAAAGAAATCGTAAATAGGAGAGCCAATCCTATAAATAATTTTATTCCAAGCATTATTCACAGTTTTCACCTCTTTTGCAAAATTATTTACTATAATAAAATCTACTGACCATTGTAATGGATGTTCCTTCAACTCCAACTTCTTTAAAACCTAATTTTTTATACAGATGAACGGCAGTTGTGTTTTCAGGATCTACACTTAATGAAATGGATGGATAGCCTTCTTGCATCGCTTTCTGAATTATCTTCTGCATTAGCAAGGTTCCTAACCCAAGTCCTCTTGCTTCCTTACAAACCGCTATCCCTAATTCAGGTGTAGAACTGTCTACATATCCATACCCTTTGTCCTTTTCGTCGAATAATCTATACCATACAGCACCCACCTCTTGCTTATTCGAGTTGAGGGCTATTAGGGCTGCATCTCCATCTCTTCCTCAGCCTTCATAGTACTTTTTTAAATGAGGCGAGTTTAATAGCTCCACTTTAGTTGGTTTATTCATCGGAATATAGATAGATTCATATAGCATATCCGTCAAAAAATCCATATTATTCTGTTCGAAATTTCTAATAATAAACATGGATCACTATTACCTCTCTTCTAATACGAGTCTATTATTAATTATAACATGATACCAGCAAATGGAAGGTGAATGGTGAAGCTCAGCCTAATAAAAGTGCCAATAATAACTACTAATAATATAAAAGAACGTATATTATTATAAAGTTGGTCGACCGACATAAAATTTTAATTTGGAGTTAAGAACATGTGGTTAAACATTTTATTAGCATTAATAGCCTTTTTAGGGCTGTACTTGATGTGGTTTTCGATATACGGAAAGAAACGCGACATAGAAAGTATATATACCGGTTCAACTTCTAGCTTTATCGAGTTCATCGTGACACTCGCTTATACATTTTCTCCAACAATAATGAAAAGAGTAATAACATTTCTATTAGGGCTGCTTGTTGCGGTATTTTGTACAATAGGAGCGTTAATAGCATAACTAGGTAGGGAGAGGCTTCGTATTTTTAATAATCAGGAGGTATTACATATTTGTGGGTACATCAAATAATCAATCAATAACCAACCAAAAGACAGCTGAGGAAATGATAAACGCTTTACAAAACATGAACAATGGAGAACGGATTAAGTTTTTAGAATACCTATTTCACACCCATTTTGATTCAAGGATTGGAGATGATCCGGATACAGCTTCCCAAAATCAAATTGAAGATGCTTTAGACCGACAGCTCTCAGAGGATGAGATGCTGGTGATGAAGATAGCTTATGGAAACGGGTACTTTACGGGTGGTAAAGATGGCATGGAAAAAGTGCTGAAGGGTGATTAATTAAATTAGCTTGGGAGTCAATAACATATGGCCCCCAAGCTTTTTGTCTCATTCGATCAATCCTTCAACCATCAATTGCTCTTTGTCCTTAATATTAAATAACCCAGGTGTCCAGCTTGGCAAAACGCCTATTGCTCCAAGTATTTCATTGTTTTTCTCGTAAATTGTGACCCGGATAGGTTCTCCACCATCATCGAGCTGCTCTAAAGTATAATTTGAAACCTTAACTTCCGAATCAATATGGTCATCCAGAAAATAAATGTTCGAAGCATGATAAGAATCCACGGTTTCGGGGTATAGGCTAAGCTCCATTGTTTCCTCACTTTCATAGAAATGAATCGTCCAGCCGAATCCTTTTAAATAGTTCTTATGCTCCTGATCAATACTACGACCGCTGCATGCACTAATGGTTAATAAAACAATGGCAATTAGTGCAACTGCGAAATCTCTTTTCACAAATATTCACCCCTTTTTTAATGATTTCTATCCTATTTTCACTAGAAATAAGTAGGGAAATAGAGAATCCTCATAGAGCTGTCGGAAAGGAATGTACGCTTTTTAATAGAATACACTATGTATGTGGGAAGTGAAATATGCTCATTTCTATAGAAAAATGAGCTGAAAATGAATAGATTTAAAAGTAATAAGAAGAATCGTTAGCTTGGGTTTGATATTTTTGTGCTCTTTTTTCAATACATAACAGATAAATAAGTTCGAATTATTAATCATGCAAATTTTTTTCTGGAAAAAGCCAATTTGGCAGGATTGATATACAACATATTTATAAATAAGTGCACATCCGAACGATTTTTGGGAAGAGCCCCCTAATATTCGAGTTGGCACATATTTTATAATAAGTAGTATATGAATTTTGACGAATCGCGTTTTTAATGATTTTTTAAGACGGAGTTTATTAATGATGGGGTGTTTGTAAAGTGCATATAATTTTATAAAACTCTATTTTTTAACCTAACTTTAACCTTCATACTATATCATTCTCATTACTACTAATATACGAGGAGGAATAGTATGAGGAATAAATTTATAAAATATTTTTTAGTTTCAAGTGCTTTATTATTTGGGATGAATATTTCGGATTCAGCTAATGCAGCAGTGGATTTTTCAGATATTGACGGTTCCTATGCGAGAGATGAAATACAGGAATTGGCTGCCCTAGGAATTTTAAATGGTACGGGAAATGGGAAGTTTAATCCTACTGCTAATATTACTAGACAAGATTTTGCGATCATTATGGCGAAAGCTCTTAATTTAGATTCTTCAAATCAACCTGCAACTCCAACTTTTAGCGATGTACCACAAGGTCATTATGCATTTCCAGCAATTGAAGGGGCTGTAAAAGCTGGACTCATTTCCGGAATGGGGGATGGGACATTTGGTACGGGTGAAAATTTAACGAGAGAACAAATGGTAGCCATTTTCGTTCGAGCACTTCGAAGAGATACTACAGGAATGGGTGCTAATCTCCCTTTTAGTGATGCAGGCAGTATCTCCGACTGGGCAAGAAATTATGTAGGAGCAGCGGTAGGTTTAGGGTTATTGAATGGCAACGGAAATGGGACGTTCAATCCTGGGGCAAGTGCAGAGCGTCAGGCCGCGGCATTAGTAGCTAGCAAATTCCTGAAAGCGAAGGATAATTTAACACCGGTAGAACCAAATCCAGAGCCACAACCAGAGCCAGGCCCGGTAGAACCAAATCCAGAACCACAACCAGAGCCAGGCCCAGTAGAACCAAATCCAGATCCGGTAGAGCCAGAACCACAACCAGATGAGGGAAAAGAACCAGAAATACCAAACCCTGATCACCCTAACCCGGAAATCCCAGAACCGGATAAACCAAAAGAGGAAATAAGAAATTACTGATTAAACGGACTATATATAAGAGCAACATAAAATGAAAGTCGATTTATCACAGCTGTGATAAAATCGGCTTTTTTAATAGTATAAATCCGTCGCTACCTAAAATTTGAAGATAGCATAGAATAGTTTACTTTTAGGTAGATATAGTTTAAACTAACGTGGATAACGATTGTCCGAGTTAGATATAGTACATATTATAAAATAAAGGTAGTGATGAAATGCAAATGAAAACGGGCGTTGAGCAGTCTGTATATGCCATTCTTATCCTGAACCTGCTACCGGATAAAGCAGTATTACCGGGCGAAGCGATTAGTCAGCAGTTGGGCGCCTCACCAACGTATTTTCAGAAATTGCTGAGAAAGCTAGTGAGTGCTGACTTGATTACTTCTGTACCAGGGGTAAAGGGAGGCTTTAAATTAAAGAAAAAGCCTGAAGATATTCGGGTATATGATATTTATCTAGCTATAGAAGGACAGCAATCTCTCTTTTCTTCTAGTGGCGTGCTGCATGACATGCTTGAGCTAGAGGAGGGCGATTGCTGTTGCTTGCTGGCAGATTTGATGGAAGAAGCGGAGTCCTCTTGGAAGGCTGTATTGAAACGCAAAACGATAGCCTCTTTATATGAAGAAATAAATAAAAGCTACCAATCGGAAGTACAATTGCTGCAAGAGTGGATAAAAGAAAAAATGGTTTTATAACAGTAAAGCGTCATAGTCAGGTGGAATAAATTTGGATAAATTTCAATCGCATAATGGTTTTGCACGAACATTTAAAGAAAATAAACTGACGCTTGGCATTTCGTTTCCTTTAGAGGTTAGTGACAATATCGGAACAATGGATTTAGCAGAGCAAATTAAGCTGGCAAAGCAAGCGGAAGATGTAGGATTTGCATCTTTGTTTGTAAGGGATTCCCCTCTTTACGATCCCAATTTTGGAGATAATGGCGTGATGTATGATCCTTTTCTCTTGCTTGCATATGTAAGTGCAAGTACGGAAAAAATCGCGCTTGGTACGGGGAGTGTTGTTACGACATTGCGGCACCCTCTGCACTTAGCGAAATCGGCCGCAACTTTAGATGAGATGTCTAAGCAACGTTTGTTATTTGGTGTTGCCACTGGAGACCGTCCAATCGAATTTCCAGCATTTAAAGTAGACCGGGATGAACGTGATGAATTGTTTAGGGAGTCTATTTTGGTCATGAGAAAACTGTGGCAGGAAACATTCCCTAAAATTCAGTCAAAACGAGTCGGGCTCATAGAGGGGGATGTGATTCCTAAACCACTTTTAACCGATATTCCTATATTAGGTACAGGATATTCAGGGCAAACAGTAGAGTGGTTAGCCGAAAATACAGACGGCTGGATGTTTTACGCGCAAGAGGCGAATCGACAGCAGGAGCTCATTAAGCTTTGGCGGAAAGCCGTAGGAAGATTCAAGCCATTCTCCCAGCCTTTAGTTGTTAATTTATCAGAAAATCCAATGGCTTCACCGTATCCAATTCCGATAAAGGTCGGTTTCACAGCGGGTCATAAGTTTTTAATTGATTATCTGTATGCATTACAAAACATTGGAGTAAATCATGTCATTCTTGTTTTGAAAAACGGGAACCGTCCACTGGCTGAAGTTATTCAAGAATTGGGTGAATATGTAGTACCGCATTTCCCCCCACAAACTCTATAAGTAGTGGAGTTATAGGCAAAACCAATAAAGAGAAAGGAGCGGAAATAGGATGATAAATATATTGGACCGTATTAATGAATTGGCGAAAAAACAGCGTGAAGAAGGTTTGACAAATGCTGAGCGTGTGGAGCAACAAGTATTACGCGAAGATTACTTGCGTGAAATTCGTGGACAAGTAATCACTACTTTTTCAGGGATGACGGTGCTCGACCCGCTTGGAAATGATGTCACGCCGGATAAATTGCGTAAAGAAAAGGAAGCATAACCTTATTGGAAGGATGATATCTATATGAGATTAAGTATTCTGGATCAAGCCCCTGTTACGAGAGGGAATACGGCAGCGGATGCTTTGAAAAAGGCAGAGGAGCTAGCGATTTTAGGAGATGAATTAGGCTACCATCGCATGTGGATGGCTGAACATCATGCTACAAATGTTTTTGCAAGCTCTGCTCCTGAAGTAACGACAGCTTATTTGACGGCTAAGACGAAAAATATTCGTATTGGCACCGGGGGAGTAATGATGATGCATTATTCCCCATTGAAACTGGCGGAGGTATTTAAAACATTAAGTGCATTTTCCCCAGGTCGTATTGATTTTGGTGTTGGTCGAGCTCCTGGAGGCGATAACTACGCTATTTATGCGTTATCAGAAGGACGCCAACCGATGTTCAACAATATGTATGAAAAATTTGATGCAGCATTGCAGTTGATTAACGATGAAGTACCTAAAGATAGCTTGTATCATAGAACAATCGCAACACCGTCTCAAGTTAATTTACCGGAAGCTTGGCTGCTAGGTTCAAGTGGTAACAGTGCTGTTCAAGCCGGGCAAAGAGGTGTTGGCTATTCTTTTGCCCAATTTTTTAATGGTGAGATGACGAAGGAGATTTTAGATGTATATAAAAGAAATTTCCGACCTTCAGCCTTTATGGAGAAACCTCAAATCAATGTCTCCTATATGGTGACAACGGCTCAATCAAAGGAAGAAGCTGAGTTTGAAGCAAAGCCACAAGATATTTGGCGCTTACTATTTATGAGAGGTAAGATTGGGCAAGTGATGACGCCTGAGGAAGCCCGTGATTATCCATTAACCGAAATGGATCGAATGATTATTCAGGAAAATCGTAAAATCCATCTAGTCGGAGACGTAAAAGAAGTAGCGGCAAGGTTACAGGAAGAGCAAGCTTATTATGGGTTTGATGAAGCCATGATTTGTAGCATTCCACATTCTCAGGAAAAACGTCTGAATGTGTACCGATTATTAGCACAGGAATTACTTTAAAAGAGAAAGGTAGAAAGAAATGAACGATTATTTAGTAAAAGCTTTAGCATACGATGCTCAAGTACGTGCGTATGCAGTCAACTCAACTGTAACAATAAGAGAGGCTCAACGTCGTCATAATACGTGGCCAACTGCTTCAGCTGCATTAGGGCGATCGATGACGGCAGGTGTGATGCTAGGAGCAATGCTTAAAGGTGAAGAAAAGCTAACGATAAAAATCAATGGCGGCGGTCCTATTGGAGCAATTCTTGTAGATGCAGACGCTACAGGGGAAGTGAGAGGATATGTATCACATCCTCAAACTCATTTTGACCTGAATGAAAAAGGTAAATTAGATGTGAAAAGAGCAGTCGGAACAGAAGGATTAATGACCATTTCAAAGGATATCGGACTCCAACATCCTTTCGTAGGGCAAATTCCGTTAGTTTCAGGTGAAATCGGAGAGGATTTTACCTCTTATCTTTTGAATTCTGAACAAACGCCATCTGCAGTAGGGGTAGGCGTTCTAGTGAATCCGGATAACACAATTCAATCAGCTGGCGGCTTTATTATTCAATTGATGCCAGGTGCAGAAAATGAGGTAATTAGTGCAATCGAAGAACGTCTGAACGTCATCAAGCCAATCTCTACAATGATTGCAGAAGGAATGACACCAGAGCAAATACTAGAGCAAGTACTAGGAGAAGAAAATGTAAATATTCTAGAAAAGATGCCGGTTCAATTCCAATGTCAATGCTCAGAAGAAAGGGTTACTAATGCAATCATTAGTTTAGGAAGCGAAGAAATCCAAGATATGATTGAAACGGACGGACAAGCTGAAGCTAATTGCCATTTCTGTAATGAAACGTACCATTTCACGAAAGAGAACTTAGAGGAATTAATGAAAGCTGCTGTTTAACAGCCTGCTTTATGATAAAAAAATCGATATAGCAAAAAGGGAGGCTGGGACAAAACCCGAAAACACCATTTTTCTCAATAAAAATGGTGTTTTCTTAGTATGGAGAAAATTGATTTCCGTTCCGGGGACGCTTT
>NZ_JBAFWZ010000020.1:0-59263 GCF_036662795.1 Lysinibacillus sp. 54212 | reverse complement strand
AGTACCCTACAAGAGGACTTTTTTAAGTGTCCATCTTATAGGGTACATTTTAAAACACTACTCCCGAGATTAAAACCACCGTAGCCAACTCCAATTATTATGACTATTTCTAAAAGAAAACGCAGTGCTATAATTAATTTCATTTATTATTCTCTTCCTTTTAGACTATCTTTTGCAAATGAGTTTCTTTAAAATTGTTTGTGTATTTTAGTCCGAATCCTAGTGCACGATCCATTAAAATATGAGCAATCCAGATCAATGAGATTGGAATTAGAGGATCTATGTTAAATCTAATACAAATTGTTAGAAGTATAGTAGGTAAACTTAAATGATGAACGATATTGTAGAGGAGAACACCTATTTTCGTATTCATAACATAGCCAACCATCGATACATCTGGTACTAATAGGAGCATAAAGAATAGTAGAATCGAATAGTCTAGTCCTATATAAATAATAAAAATACAGATAAATCCAATGATATACTCCTTTCTAATCCAATTTTGTAAATGCATCCAATTCCACCTCACTACTCATCTTTTTAAACATCTCTTCCACCATTTCTTCTGTTTTTATTTTATTTGCTTCGTATTCCCCTTCCCGTATTAAATGTTCCGTCGTTTTTAATGCAGTTAGGGCTACATTAAATAATTCCATTTGCTTTTCAATCGCTTTTATTTTTTCTGTAAATATTCCAGTAGTAGCTTCTTTACAGTCATTGCTAATTGATTGCTGATCCAACAAAAGTAATGAACGAATTTCTTGCAATGAAAAGCCAAGTTCCTTTAATACTAGTATAAACTTGATTGATTTTTCACAGGGCTGATCATAATATCTATAACCATTTTCTAATCGAGACGGATGTAATAACCCTTCTTTTTCATAGTATCTAATCGTATCAATCGATACTTTATACTTTAATGCAAAATCCTTAATGTACACGTAAATCCCCTCCACCTTTATCCTAGCATTGGAGTAAACTCTAACGTCAAGAATTTTCAGTCAAATGTTGTATATGAAAATCAATCCCACTTTCTTATGATAGGTATAGAGGTGATTGTAATGAAAATTCATGAGCTTGAGCTGTTCATATCAAACTACGAAGAAACTGTTTCCTTTTATAAAAATACAATGCAATTCCAGCCGTTACGAGAAGGAGCTGATTCTACCAGCTTCCAAACAGGCGAAAGTGTATTTACTTTGCACAAAGACGAAACACACGCATACTACTATCATTTCGCCTTCAACATTCCACCGAATCTTTTCCAATCTGCAAAAGACTGGGTAGCAGCGAAGATTCCTTTATCGCTAGAGGTTGGTCAAGACGAAGTAAGCTTCACGGCATCAAAAGCAAAGTCATTTTACTTCGAAGATCCTGCTGGCAACATTGTTGAATATATTGCAAGAAGCGAAACGACAACAGAAGCAGCACAACAGCATTTTAAAGCAGGTCATATAGTAAATATTAGCGAAATAGGCTTAACAGCACAGGATGTAAATACATGTGTTGAAGAAATACTAAATCTTTCGATACCAGTAAAGCATAATGAAGTCATTTCCAATGAATCCCTAAACTTTATGGGTGAATATGAAGACGGTGCATTTATTCTCGTTGGCCCGGTAGGAAGAAGATGGATCTTTTCTGACAAACTAGCAATAGAAGCACCAGTCATTATTACAACGAATAGAGGCACGATTAAAAACTATTGAACTCTGAAAAGATCTGAATAAAACCTAATACGAGCATGATGATCAAAACAGTACCTATACCTACTTTAAGTATTTCCCTTTGAATCATGCTCTCTTTGTTTTTCTCATTGCAAATTGAGCAACTTAAAGCCACTTTTGCAGGATTCATCATTGTCGAAAATGAGGAACTGACATTTTGAGAGGCAGCCACTTCTACTGAACTAATACCTACAAGATGCGCTGTCTCAGTTTGCAATCGGATTAACATAGAATTGGACGCAGTATTACTTCCTGTCAAAAAGCCCCCGGTCGCACCAATAATAGGTGAAAAATAAAGAAAGGCAGGCCCCATCAAGCTAGCGATTGTGCCAGCTAAAATGGTAATCATACTATTCAGGGACATTAATTCTGCTACACTTATAAATAGAAAAGTTGAAAATAAAATAGGCAGGCACTGTTGCCATGTTCTCACAGCACTGGCTCTAATTTGTTTCAAGTTTAATTTATATAAAAGAATTGTAAATAAGCTGACAATAATAAGGAAGAAGCCTGGTGAATACAGAAAAGAAAGAGAAAATTGAAACGCCTTAATATTCCATGTACCTAATTGAAGCAGTGTTTGCTGAACAAAAGGTATTGTCCTTGAAAAAAACAATAGAATAATAAGTAAAATATATGGCGTTAGAAAGTAAAACAGAGCGCGATAATTTAGATTGGCTTGTTTTCTAATTCGTATAAAAATCGCTCCCATCATGATAATTGAGCCAAACACCCCTGCTAATTCAACGCTAATCCACCGATTACATCCCAGGATGGCTACCCCTAAAATTAAACCGAAATATACAATTTCCTTCCATCTCATTCTTGCTGCACTCCAATCCAGCCCAATCCCAATTGATAAAAATGCAATAAACACAAATAGTGGAATGCTTAGGACAGCACTCCATTGTCCTAAAGCAGATAATTCAATGTGTGCTAAGCTTGCACCAATGATTGAACCCATACTTAACGTTCCCCAAGGTATGATACACAGACTAATTAGGGCCAAAAGAGCCGCTTTTATCGGAGCTATACCTAATGCTATTAATATTGGCGCAATAATAATAACAGCAAGCCCAAAACCACTAATCGACTCTATTAACGGTGAAAAACATAAAATGAGTAATAGAATTTGATAAAAACGGTCTGGTGTCGCACTTTTAATTGCATTTGCTAAACCTTGAATCGCGCCTGCTTGTTCCATTAATTGAAATAAAAAGATACCAAAAACTAATATGTACGCAATCGATAAAGTAGTTAAGCTACTTTTAATAAAAGGATGTGATAAATTAATTGTGGTATGATTGAAGCTAGGTAGAATCATTAAGGAGAGCGTAACGAAAAGCGCTACTACCCCTGAAAAAATGGATGATTTTTTTAATATAAAGATACAAATCATAATAACCAGTATTGGAATACACGAAAGAAAAAATGACATTTTAAATATCCCCTCTCCAATTCACTATAGTGAAATATCTACGCCTTTTAAACACTATAGTGAATTTTATCCACTATAGTAAAAATTGTCAATACATAAATTGGAGGTTTCCTAATGAATTTCGGTAAACGAGTAAAAGAATACCGCCTTAAAAAAGACTTTACTTTAAAACAATTAGCAGAAAAAAGTGGGATTAGTGCATCAATGCTATCTCAAATCGAACGAGATGAAAAAAATCCAACGTTACAAGTTGCTTGTCAGATTGCTGAAGGGTTAAATACAACGCTTTCTACCCTGTTGGAGGAACGTAAAAAGGAAGAGGTAATCGTTACACGAAAAGAGGAACGGTTAATTTATATTGACGAGAAATCAATGTTTCAACGCCACCTACTATCCCCCTCATTTTCAATGAATGAGATTGAATTTTTGTTAAATATAATGCCAGCAAATGGACAGTCTAGTGTGTTCCCACCACACAAACCCGGTGTTACGGAAACGGTTTATGTAGCAAAAGGTAAATTACAATTAACTTTAGGGGATGGAGATTTTCAAGAAGTGTTAGAGGAAGGAGATTCGGTTTACTATAGCGCCGATACAACACATCACTTTAAAAACCTTTTAGATTCTCCTTGCGAATACTATGTTATTATCGATTCAAGCAAGAGCAGCAAATAATAGAACATAAAGAAGCGATTAGGTTATTGTTAATCGCTTCAACGTTCTGTACATTTATTTATTAGAAACGAAAACTACTTCCAACAATTATTTCGATGCCTAGATATGCATTGAATAACACGAAGTATGAATTCAAACAAAAAGAGACACCCTATATAGTATAGGATGTCTCGAATTAACGAATTTAAGTTTAATTCTTAGGAATTAAAGTTTAGTTACGTTAGCAGCTTGTGGTCCGCGGTTGCCATCTACAACTTCGAACTCAACTTTTTGACCTTCGTCAAGAGTTTTGAAACCTTCGCCTTGGATAGCTGAGAAGTGTACGAATACGTCGTTTTCGCCTTCTACTTCGATGAATCCGAAGCCTTTTTCTGAGTTAAACCATTTTACTGTACCTTGTTTCATTTGAGAAAACCTCCAAAAAATAAAAGTGAACAATATGGAATTGATTACCGTAATAAAAAATTCACATATTACGAAGAGTACCGAGACTTACATCGATCACTCTTTGTAATATGTGAATCCATTGTATCCGGTCAAACAATTTTATTGTTACTCTTAGTATACCATCATTTTACACTATGTCAAACATTTCTTATTGCTTTTAATAAAATTTTCCGTTATTTCTGTTTATTCATAAAGTTTCTTCTCTCTACGGAGACATTTCTAATATTAAACCATGATAAACTTGAGCATCCTCATCACAGCCTTCACAGTATTCGCATTCCTGCTCATCCCAGAAAGCGATGTATTTATCTTTCCTCATTTCCTCGTTTTTATACTTCTCACGAAACGAAGTTAAAATATTTTTTAATCCTTCATCAAAATCGATCCTTGTTTCAAAGTGATATGTCGATACAATGAATGATTCCCATCCTTCAAATTGCCACCACGGTTCAAAATCTGCCTTCATATAAATTATTTTAAACAATGCTCGACACCTCTTTTCTTCATTATTATATTTTAATAACCATAGTCTAAAATGTCTATCATTACGACTTTAAATATGATAATATATGCTAGATATATTTTTCTGGGGAGGTAAATATTACATATGTTTTCTACAATTAAACCAAAAGCAGATTTAAATGATTTGTTTTCACGTGGTACAGATATTCCAGCAGTAGGTCGTTTTTATGATACGTTAGTATTCAATAATTTTAAACAGCATGATCAACAAAATTTAAAAGATATTTATAATCGTATTCAGGAAGTAACACCGACGATGCAGGATATTTTCATGAGATACTTAGAAGAAATTTCCCCAAATGGAAAAAATCCGATTACAAAGCAACAAATCGATACCTATTTAAACCAATTTTTCTTAGGCGCAAGAAACAATGATTACGTAACAGCAACAGTAAGATTTTTTAATTTATTGCGCTTCCACCGTTTTGAGCCAGGAAAAGTAATCGTATTATTTAATCAATTTTCGTTTTATTTAAATACACTTATTCTACATCATTTTGCAATTAAGCCTTATAAGGCATTTGATTTAATGAAATCAGTATCTTCAGCTGTCAATATTGATCAAGAGCTTTTAACAGAAGTAATGACAGAGCGAATGATTGAAAACGTTGTGGAGGAAATTTCATCTTTAATGGATGTGAATGCAAAAATAATGTATATGAAAGATTTAGTTGTTAGCCTCGATCATCAGGCAAACGAGATATCGACTTCATCTGCTGCTGCTGAAGAATTGGCAGCCTCTATTAATGAAATTGCTCGTTCCTCTTCGCGTATTGCTGAGAAAACTAGTGATTCTGTAGATAATGCAGTGAAAGGGAAACATTCCATTGAACATGCCCTATCCGAAATTTTTAAAACAGAAGATACCTTTACGTCTATTGTAAGTAGCTTTTCCGAGTTACAGCAGCATGTTAATGATATTGAAAATGTAGTGACTTTAATCAACGGTATTGCAGATCAAACGAATTTACTTGCCCTAAATGCATCCATCGAAGCTGCACGTGCTGGCGAGCATGGAAAAGGCTTTGCGGTCGTTGCCCAGGAGGTTCGAAAACTTGCTGAAGGTACTGTAAAGGCTCTAGGTGAAGTAACAAGCAATGTTCATTCCTTAAAAAATTATTCTAATACAGTAGCAAAATCGATAACTGAAACAACAGAAATCATTAAAGAAGCGACAAACGAAGCGAAGGACTCTCTTCCGTTATTAAATCTTATTGTCGATATTATCGAAAGTATAAACTTAGATGTAACGAATACTGCAGCGGTAACGGAGCAACAGGCTGCAGCAATTGATGAAGTTTCCTCCCGTTTAGTTCAGATTTCAACGCTACAGGAGGATATTCGTGAATATGGAGCAAATACGTCCCGTGATATTCATTTACTTGGTCAAGAAATTAACCGTTTCAGAAATGATGTGATTACAAATAATAATGTTCAGCTTTCAAGCATTGCCCTACTAGAGCTTTCAAAGGCAGATCATATCCTATGGAAATGGAAAGTGTACAATATGTTCCTAGGTCTTGAAAAGCTAACGCCTAACGATGTATCATCACATAAAGAGTGTCGTTTAGGAAAATGGTATTTTGCTGATAAAGCACACGAGCGTTTCGGGAGTCACCCTTCCTATCGTGAGCTAGATAAGTACCATGAGCAAGTTCATATTTCTGCTAAAGATGCTGTTATTGCCTTTAACAATTACGATATTCCAAAGGCTGAAGCTCACTTAAAAGAAATTGAAGCGGCCTCAGCACAAGTTTTATTTTATATCAACGATTTAATTCAAGCGCTACAAAAAGAACGTATGATGAACTAAATAATAGAAATAGGCAAAGCGAGCTTCGTTTTGTCTATTTTTAAAGGAGGATTCGTATGGGAAAACGCGTTAAAATTGAGTTTTTTGGAGATGTTAAAGGTACAGGCTATCGGTTTTTCATTAAGCAAAAAGCGATTGAGCTTGGTTTGAAGGGTTATTGTCAGTTGAATCATGATGAAAAGCTAGAGGTTGAGGTAGAAGGAAGCACAAAGGCAATTGATGAATTTATTGATTTTGTTCAAAGGGGCGTTAGCTTACAAGCCGAATCCAATCAATTTAATGTCAGAGTGTTTGAGGATCTAATCGGTTATACAGTGATGAAGTCGGATATTGTTTAGTATCCGGCTTTTCTGTTATAGAAATGAAACCTTTTTTTCTATCGTCCGTATTATTAATTAGAATGAAAAGGGAGGTGTGAACATGCTAGGCGTATCAAACTTTATTACAAGACATGCCATTAATTGGCTAGTAGGTTTTTCCGTTTTTATACTAACGGTAATAAACTTTGATTTAGGTATCATCCTTGTTCCGTTGCTATCCATAGCTAGTTATTTTACCAGTAACAAAGGAATAGCAAGCTTTCAAAAATATCAGCGTAGTAAGCAATTAGGCATTTCACGCTCAGAATATAATCATATCGAAAAGCAGCTAAAGCAGGCAAAAGAACAAATCTTTAAATTAAATCAACAGTATATTCGTGTACGATCGTTAAAATCCTTTAAGCTTATTAACGATATGAGTAAGCTTTCTCGTCGAATCGTCAATATTGTTCAAACGAGTCCGCGAAAATTTTTCGTAGTAGAAGACTTTTTCTATGCTCACCTACCTTCAGCAGTCGAATTAACGGATAAATATACGCTGCTAACAAAGGAGCAAGTGCAAGGTACAGACATTCATATTGCGTTAGAGGATACACGTAAAACATTAAAGGAATTACACATTACAATGGAAGACGACCTAAAGCTGGCACTTCAATCAGATATCGAGGATTTAAAATTAGAGCTAGATTTTGCGAAGCTGGAAAATGAAAAGCGAAAAGAACGTCAGCAAATAGGTGGTGGCCACTAGTGAAAAGCGAAAATCCGTTTGAGGCGTTTCAATCATCAGGGAGTTCATTGGCCGAGGCAGCGAGTGAGCAATACGAATATCATTTGCAAAACAATGCCCCTACTCCCCTTTTTTTATCGTTAAGCACCTTTGATCAAAAACGTGCGATGAAGCTAGCAGGAAGTATGAATGTAGGCTCATATGAAGATGTCCTTTCCTTTGGTTTGGCAGCACAATCTTCGTTAAAATCCTTTACGTCTAAAATGCTCCTACATGTGCAGCGTAAGGATACATCACAGGTTGGGGATATTTTATTTCAGCTTATGGATCATTTAGAAAAGGTTGATCCTGATGCACTAATTGAAAAGGAAGCCGGATTTTTTGGAAGACTCTTTAAAAAGCAGCATTCTTCTATCCAGGAAATAATGACCCATTTCAATCGCTTAAGCAAGCATATTGACCGTTTAGGTATTCAGCTCGCCCATTCTCAGCAAAACTTATTAATGGACTATAATATGCTTGACGAGCTCTTCAAGCTAAATGAAGACTATTTTAATGAAATTAATATTTATATTGCCGCAGGAGAAGTAAAGCGCCAGGAGCTACAAAATGAGCAATTACCTGTATTAAATGAAAAGGCACAGGCCTCCAATGACCCGATGCTGCATCAGCAATTGCAAGATTTGCAAATGGCTCTCGAATGGCTCGATCGAAGAATCTATGATTTAGAAATATCTAGAGAAATCGCGGTTCAGTCTGCTCCACAAATTCGGTTAATCCAGCAAACCAATCGGATGTTAATTGATAAAATTCAATCATCGATTATGACAACTATTCCGCTTTGGCAATCACAGATTTCAATGCTTGTAAGTATGAATAATCAACGTCGCGCCAATCTTGCTCAGCAACGATTATTGCAAGCATCAGATGAACTAATGAAGAAAAATGCAAAAATGATTAAGGTCACGTCTCAGGATAAGAAAGGCAACCGTAGTATTAGACATGAGGAAATTGATCACTTTAAGCAAACGCAGCTCAGATTATTACAGGATGTTGAAGAAACGCTACGAGTACAAGCAGTAGCCAATGAAAAGCGACTTCAAACGGAATCAGAATTAATGTAGACAAAGCAAAGGGGGCGCTTAGAACACTTTACGTTCTTAGCACCCCCTCTTCTTATCCGTAAAAAAAAGGGCAGTGAAATTATCCACCACCCTAGCCTATTACATAATACCCTTATTCAAAGTATTCTTTGTAATAACCGCCTACATTTCCTGTATTATCAATAACGAAGATGAACTCCTCTGTTTCGTTTTTCACTTCGTATTCTTTTCCAACCGTCAGTACATTGGATACTAAATATTTTGATGCATTTGTATGTACACATTTTACTGTACGGATTGTTGGCGCATCTTTCCATTTTAAATGTAACATTATTTTCCCTCACTTTTTAAGAGACATATGCTCTAACAGATACACTTATTTTAAACGATTTTTATTATATTTGGTAGTAAATATGCAAAATGCGATAGAATATTGTATTTTTAATCGTTTCCTTGCTATATTCCACATGTTAAAATATTGTTAAAGAGGTGATTTATTCATGGCATTTGGTCCTGTTCCCGTTTGTTTTTTCGCAATTGCCATTGCATTTGCTATTATATTTATTTTTTATTCAGAATGGAATTCAAGAAGATAGGGATAGACAATCGACAAGCCCATCACTTGTCGATTGAATGTTTATTTTAACGTACGCTTTAAAAATTCCTTTGTACGCTGGTGCTTTGGATTCACTAACACTTCGTCAGGATGCCCCTCTTCAACAATGACCCCTTTATCCATAAAGACAATTCGGTCTGATACTTCACGCGCAAATTCCATCTCATGAGTTACAATGAGCATTGTATTCCCTTGGTCTGCAAGCGTACGCATTACTTTTAATACTTCCCCTACCATTTCTGGGTCTAGTGCAGATGTTGGCTCATCAAATAGCATTACATCTGGATCCATTGCCAGTGCTCGGGCAATCGCTACACGCTGCTTTTGACCGCCAGAAAGCTGTCGTGGCTTTGCGTTTTTGTATTGATCCATGCCGACAACTTGTAAATATTTTAGTGCCTTTTCAGTTGCCTCTTGCTTCGAACGCTTTAGCACCTTTTGCTGCCCTACTATACAATTGCCAAGGACATCTAAATTATTAAAAAGGTTAAATTGCTGAAAAACCATTCCTAAGTGTGTACGATATTTTTCAATATTATGCTTATCACCTAAAATATTGTCACCTTTATACACGATATTCCCACCAGACGGGGTTTCAAGTAGATTAATGCAGCGTAGAAGGGTTGATTTTCCAGAACCAGATGAGCCGATTAAGCAAACAACCTCCCCTTTTTGCACATTAAAATTCACATCACGAAGGACTTCATTCGAGCCGAAAGATTTACTTAAATTTTGTATTTCAATTACGTTTGTCATTGTAAGACTTCCCCTCCGCTATGTTGATCTACTTTTTTATATGCATCAGGTCCATCCATTCTTCTCTCTATCCAGCGTAGGATACGAGTTGCTGTAAAGGTCATAGCTAAATAGATTAAACACGTAATTAAAAATGTTTCCGCAAATTTATAATTGATCGATGCAATCGACTTTGATTGGAAATAAAGCTCGGTTACACTTATAACATTTAATACTGCTGTATCCTTTATATTCATTACTAACTGATTACCGGTAGCAGGTAGGATATTTCGAGCAACCTGTGGAAGAACTACATGAATCATCGTTTGCAGATGGTTCATCCCGATTGCTTGTGCCGCCTCATATTGCCCCTTATCGATGGACACAATGCCACCGCGTACGATTTCTGCCATATAGGCACCCGTATTTAAACCTACTACGACTAGTGCAGCGACGAATGTATCAAGCTTGATGCCATATGAGAATAAACCGAAGTATATTACCATCGCCTGTACAATCATTGGAGTACCACGGAATACTTCAACATAGCACGATAAAATGAAGTTAAATATTTTTAAAGCAATACTTTTCACCGAACGTTTTCGCACTGGAATTGTATGCATAATTCCAATAAAAAATCCGATAAGCACACCAATGATTGTACTAATAATTGCAATCATTAGCGTTATCCCTGCACCTCGTAAAAACATTGGCCAGTTATTTTCTAGAATATTGAGTATTGTTTCTAAACTCATGAAAATCCCCCTAACAGTTCAATCACTGTCTTTTAGAAAAACTAGCCGACAAAATTATGTTCGGCTAGTCCCATTATTTATTATTGAGCTGGTTGATTAGCAATCGCAGCATCCATTAATTTTGTACGTTCTTCTTCAGAAATACCTTTAATAATTTCATTCATTTTGTCTGTAAGATCTGACCCTTTACGTACACCGATTGCTACTGCTGTATCAGCTGGATTTGTTTTAAACCCTTTTTGAAGCTCTACATAAGCAAAGTCCTTATTCGCTGCTGTTGACGAAACCGCTTCTGGACGCTCCGCTACATAGCCATCAATAACGCCTGATTTTAATGCAACGCGCATTGCATTGAAATCATCCATTGCTGTTTGTTTATCAACATTAGGAATTTGATCGATTACATCATAGTTAGTCGTACCTAATTGAGATGTGATTTTCGCCTTTGCAAAATCCTCTAATGTTTTAGCTTTTTCAAATGGACCACCTTTTTTCACAACGATAACAAAATCAGACGTATAATAGTTTTCTGTGAAATCGATTGATTCCTTTCGTTCATCAGTCGGACTCATCCCTGCAATAATGGCATCAACTACACCTGACTGCACGGCAGGAACTAATCCGTTCCACTCCATCTTTACAATAACTAACTCTTTGCCAAGACCTTCAGCAACCTTTTTGGCGATTTCAACATCATAGCCACCTGCATATTCAGCAGCCCCGTCGATTTTCACTGCACCGTTTCCATCATCCATTTGAGTCCAGTTGAACGGTGGATAACCTGCTTCCATCCCAACTCGTAAAACATTGCTTTCTTCTTTTTCTTGGTCATTGTCATTTGACGATGAACCTGTTTTACCATCATCAGAACCACATGCAGCAAGAATTAACACTGTCATCATCCCTGCTATCAATACTAAAAGCTTCTTTTTCATACGATTCTCTCCTTTTTCTGAAAGTTTAGGCAATAAATAAAGCGACCTTAGAAGAACTTAAGGTCGCTTGAATATTATTAGCCCATATCCTCTAGTTCCCATATTGAGATAGCACACCTTGTAATGAACGGGAAGGATCAAACAAGACAGTCCTGCAATTATTCATTGCAGACCCAGCGAAACGTAGTGAGCCTACGAACACGCTTCGGCGATATTTCCTTCTTTTTCATTTCATCGTTTGCTCTAACTCTATGAAAAACTAATAAATACCGCGCCTCTACCTCACGAGACTGTGAGGTTTATATTTAATTAATAATAGAATATTACAACATTCTGATTTATGTGTCAATATTCATTTTTCTGATATATGAAACAATATGCTAATATATACTTCATTTTGCATTCATTTACATTCACTTCAAGGATACGATTCCCACCTTGCTACGCACTTTCAACAAGACTAAAGTCACATAAATCTCTACGGACATATAAAATTATGTGATGGTTCAATATCTAAACATTATTCATTTCATACCAGTTCCTATATCTTTATTGGTGTACAAGTAATCCTATAATAGATTATATGATTCTTTTCTCTTCAAAAAAAACTAGATGTTGATAACTCACAGCTAATTTTTTGATGAAGGCTTTAAAGATTTCATCTTCCTAGGAATGTCCCATTTCATCCCAACAAATATCCAAAACAACAGCAATAAACTGTAAACGAATGGCATATAGAATAAAGCTCCCGCATCTTTTCCATTTTGTACGGCAATACCAATAAAAGCCCAAATAACAACGAATGAAAATAAAATATCTCTGTTTTTCACACGAATATAAAAGGCTAATAATGTTGCTAATAACAGTAATATTTGGGCCCACGTTTGTTCTGAAATACCCCAACCATTCCAGCCATAATACTTCAGTACATAGCTGATATTTGCCATTAGCGCTACACTAATCCACCCTAAATAAACCGAAAACGGCAGTCTATCAGATAAGCGATAATCACCTGCTGGATAACTCCTATAAATGATAATCAAACTTAATAATAGGCAAATCATAACTACTACAGATATAAGGAAGTAATTATAATGCCAGCTCAACAACCAAGCGATATTGTAAAGGCATGTAATAAGGAAAAGATCTATTCTATACCGACTCACCTCATCTGTTGGAAGACGGAGCTGTTGGAAGAGCCATATTCCTAGTAAAATATAAATTAACCCCCAAATAGCAAACACATACCCGGCAGGAGTAAATAATACATCTACTTCATTAGAGATTTCACCTGTCGTTTTTCCGTTTATCCCTACCGTGGTGGCTAAAGCATTAATGCTAATCATTGCCAAATAACTAATAACGGCTAACCATTTCATGTCTTTCCCCCCTCAAAAGATCTTTACTTCAATATATTTCGTTCCAAGAGGGCAATATACATGACTTTCTAAAACAATTTAGGAGTGGCTCATAGACTATAAATAATCAAGGTAACAAAGGAACTCTATAGAGTTATATGCCTATCCTGAATACCACATATTCAAATTACCAAGTTAAAACAAAAAAGTCCCCCACAATCATTGATATACCAACGATTGTGGGGGATACTGTTAATTATGAAATTAATAGTTCTATACTCTTTTTTATTCTTCAGGAAACTTCTCAACCCGCTGTATAATAGGTTAAAACTCAAATTTACTATGTAACTCCTTTGAATTCTTTTCATAAATTTTCCTTTTCATTATGTTTTTTATCCTCTTGCCTGTAGAACACTTTTTGGCAACTTAAAATCGATCAAAAAAACTACCTCAACCGAGATAGTCTTTTTCGTGTTATTTAAGATTCACATGCCCAACCGTCTCCATCAAGGTCCATTTTGGGTTGGTAAGCCCAATGTCCCTTTTGAACACCTTTTGGGAAATCTTTTCTTAACTCTGTACAGTTCTTGTACGAATTATTAGGAGATGTAGGTGGTTCTGGTTCTACTACCTCATCACCTGGTTTGAACTCTTTTGCGTCAATTGAATAAGAATCACTATTTATAGTAGCGATGATTGTCCCATCTTGAGCCGTCGAGTAAGCTTTAGCACCAACTGCTTTGATGTTACCTAAAACACTTTTGTGAGGATAACCGTAAGCGTTGTCTTTACCGTAACTCAAAATAACCGATTCAGGATAACTAGTAGATTTTAAGAAATCCAATGAAGTGCTTATGTCAGATCCATGATTACCAGCTTTTATAATTGTGCCAGGAATATCTGCAAAATATAATAATTTTCTTTCTATCTCGCTATCTGCATCGGCCATCAATAAGACATCACTTTTACCAAAGCCAGCAGCTACTACTAAGCTAGCGTCATCGATATCATCCGCATCGGGGTTTGCATTTAAAATCTGTAAATACGAATTCACATTATTGTTGTGTAATAATATTTGCTCATGCTTTGGTACAACATATTTTACTTTTTTCTTTTTAATTGCAAATAGCATATCCTCATAAGTTTGAGATGTGTGTGTTACACCAGAATCTATGAAAGTGCCCACCGGAAATGCATTTAGTACATGTGTAATACCTCCGATATGCTCATCATCTGGATGCGTTGCAATTACATAATCTAACTTTTTGATTCCTAACGATTTTAAATAAGCCACTACTTTTTCGCCAGCTTCATCAGTGCCAGCATCCACTAAAACATTTTCTCCAGTTGCAAGTTGTAATAGAGTTGAGTCGCCTTGTCCAACATCAATGAAATGAGCCTTCATTTGCTTTGATACTTCTGGAGTAATAATTTTGATTGTTTTTTTCTTGGCGTCCCATCTCACCTCAGCACCAAGTGTTTCACTAATAAAGCGTAAAGGAACCAATGTACTACCTTTTACAATTTGAGCTGGCATCGCAATTGTGACTTTTTTTCCATTCACGTATGTTGTTTTCGAACCGATTTTAAGAAAAATCTTTGTAGAAAATGAGTAGGATGGGTCTGTAGGTTTCGAAGCGGTTTTAAGCCACATCTTGCCCGTGGTTTTTGATACTTCAATAGACCGGTCCTCTGAATCAAAAATAACTCCGGCACCTAGAGCTTCAAATATTCCTCGAAGCGGAACTAGAGTTGAACCATTTTTAATAATTGCCTTATCGCTGTAGGACTGTTTTACATCATTAATATAGATTGATATTCCAGATGCAGCACTCGATTCATCAGCGTTCGCGAAACTGAATGACAACGAAACTAACATCGCTACAAGGAGTATTTTAAATTTCTTCATAAACACCCTCCAATATTTGTATATTAATTATAATTATGGTATAAAATCTATCATAATTCAATATTAGAATAAAAGATAGTGCAGAATACATGAGCGTTTTTTCACATGAACATTCGTAGTAAAATTTGTAATCACTTTGGTAAAATAAACTATTTACTTTCATAAATTAATTTTATGTTTTCAATAAGGGCACCCTCCCCCTACAAAAATGTACACCCATGTAATTTCTCAGTTAGTGCCTTTAAAGCAATCTGTAGCGCATCCTCTTTTTTTAAAGGTTGCTGCTCCATCCCTCTCACCTCCTCCCAAGTTATTTGCTATAATCACCTTGAAAGTGAGGTGATTACATATGGATGATTTAATACTAAAAGAACTTGCAAGCTACATGGAGTTTCGTGAACATTTAAACCAACAGTTTGATAGAATGAATTCTGTTTATCAGACACTTAAACTTCACAACAATTTAAATGATGTACCTTTACTACACTTAGATTTAGCTGAGATTTATAGCTTGCGCACTGGTTCAAAAGTTTACTATTCGTGCTTCATTGATTTGCATCACTATGAATTTTCATCATTCTTCTCCTTTTTCGATATTCTGTATCTAGAATTTAAGGAAGTCCTTGAGTCCCAATCAAACGACTTTATTGAACTAGATTCTGAATTCGAAAATGTTAAAGAACAATTTAAAATCATTGATCAAATGCTAAAAGATAAGATAGATTCAATGAAAGCAATCTAAAAGTTATTTGAAGGATTGTTATGAACTAGCAGTCCTTCTCTATTGGCTGTTCCAGTGCAATTTTTTCAACCTTTTTAATAGCATCTTCGATGATTATTTCAGAATACTCTCCACTGAAGACCCATCTAGTATTCTTTATTTTTTTTACTGCATCTGCATATGAAGAACTATCTTCAAGAACAGCTTTTACCAAGCTATCTATTGTTATTGAAAGCTGAGTTCTTGCTTTTGCAAGTTTCATTCTTAACGCACTCTTTTTCATCCCTCTCACCTCCTTTTGCAATATAACGCACGAAAGTTCACAACAAGTTAACTGCCTGTTTAAAAAAATATCATCAGGATTTTTATTAAACACTTTTGCAATTCGTATCGCCATTTCATAAGTTAAGCCACGTTTACCATTTTCTATAAACCAATAGTGTTCCTTTGAAATACCAGTTTCATCTGCAACTTGTTGATAAGTTAACTCATGTTTAACTCGGATTTCTTTTAATTTTTCAAGAGTCATAAAATTACCTCCTTGCTTTAGGTTAACCTCTTGTTAACCATATAATAATTAACTTATACGTAACTGTCAATGACTTTAAACAAAAAAGTTTCTATTTAGTTAACTATAGTGTTCTGTATTTGTTATCTAACGGTTAACTTGTATAATAATAATTAATGAAATGAGGTGTTTTTATTGAATGGAGAGCGCCTAAAGCAACTTAGAAAAGAAAGACAATTAACTCAAACTGAACTTGGTGACAAAATAAATGTAACTAAAGTTTCTATATCAGGTTATGAAAATGGCAATCGCTCACCCGACACTGATACTTTACAACGATTAGCCGATTTTTTTGGAGTCAGTACTGATTACCTTCTCGGCCGCACAGACACCCCTGTACTTACACCACAAGAACATGATGAGGCTGAATTCCAAGCTTTTATCAATGATCCTGAACTAGGCGTTTGGTATAAAGAATTGCCAAATTCCAATGAAGAAGAGCTTCGAAAACTACGTACCATTTGGGAAATGATTAAAGCAGAAAATAATAAGGACATGCTATAACAGCATGTCCAATTTTTTATTCAACGTTTGTAAATATAATACATAAATGTAGTATATTAATTTATTTTTACACAATTCTTAAAATAAACTTTATTCCTCTTCAAAAAACATTATCGTCAATACCTTGTTTAATATTTTTTGAGATACCTTCCTCAGTATCGAAATAATAATTGAGGTAAATTACATTAATTTTATTTAACACCAATTTAAAGGAGACAAGTACTTTGAGGATAGAATTTTCTAGCACTGTAAAAAGGGAATTACAAATAATTTCTAAACACCGTTGTATGATATGTCATATTCCAACAACCAAACCTAGGATTGCACATATTATTCCCGCAGCTATGAATGGTCCAAGATCTGAATATAGATCAAATTATAATGAGGAGTTTATTGCCTCACCTCAAAATGGTTTAAGCTTATGCAACTCATGTCATGATTTAATTGATGATGAGGATTTGAATACCTATACTGTTCAAGAGTTATTAGATATAAATGATACTTATCGAAGTAAATTTAAATTAGAAGAAGAATATAAAAGGCAATTAGGTATAAATAATCAAGACAACTTCATAGAATTAGAGGGATTTTATAAAAACCTTATCTCCAAGCTCGATGTAACAGACGAACAAATTCAGATGGTTATTGAAAAACACCCTGATTTCAAAAAAATCGAGTACGTAAAAAAAATGGATAAAAACAAGTTTAATATTCGACAAAAAAGAAGAATAAAATCTCTCTATGCTGCTGAATTATTTGTTTTGAAAGAAAATTTAGAGGATAACCCAATTATAGCTATAAAATTACAAGCAGCCATAAAGATACTTTATAATAGATTATCAGAAAATATTGATAATCAAGAAGAAATATATGATAAAATGTTAGAACATATGTACGACCCTGGTAATCAAGTTTTAGGTAATGAAATTGTTTTAAATTATTATTTTGTAATATGTGAGGTATTTTTAAAATGATAATACCAGATAAATTTACTCCCTTCGAAAAATCTTATATATATAAGAGCATGCAACTTTATTCAGAAAATCCAAATGGTTTTATTTCTAAAAATTGCAATGATTACGATAATTCGATATTTAAAGATATTGATGAGTATATTAAGGTACTAACTCTCTTATATACGCTAGGTATTCTGAAAGAAAGCGAGGACAATAATTATGATTCATCAAATCAATAGTGATTTCCCTAATTTTAAGCCTATTGACTTAACGACCGGAGTCAATATTATACTTGCAGAAAAAAAATTAAATACAACAAATAGTTTAGGGAAAAGTTTATTTTTAGAAACTATTAATTATATTTTTGGTGCCGATTATGGTAAAAATATTCTGTCAAAACATAAAGATTTACAGGATATTTCTATAAAAGTTATTATTGACATTGACGGCCAAAAAAATGAGTATAGTAGGAAAATTTCAACTGAACATAATAAATTAATTGGAGATTCCAGTTCAACTGTCCCTTGGGATATCGAAGATTGGAAAAGGAAATTATTAAATTATTATTTTAATCGTAAAAATGACTCTGCTATTTTAACATGGCGGAACCTATTTCACTTTTTCTATCTAAGTAGTACATCAATAAAATTTGAGGAAGCTCTTAAAAGTTTTAAAAAAGAACCCGAATATAAAACATCATTATTTCAATCATTTTTACTCAGTTTAGCAACTGATAAAGTTGAAGAACACTCACAAACCAAACAAATTACTAGTGAGCAAAAAAACTTTAATAAATATTTAAATACTCTAAAAAAATCACTAAACATTATACCAGATATAGTTCCTAATATTGAAAATATATCTGAGTCAAATAAAAGTATTATCGAAAAAATAAGCACTATCAAAAATGAGATTAGCCGTTTAGAAAAGAAAATCAATCTAATAAATTTAAAAAATAAAAAATTATCAGTCTCATTAAATGAATTGATGTCGAAATCAAATATTGATTCCTTCGAAGATTTTAAATCCTTTTTTAGAATAATAGAAATAGAACTGGGTGATTACATAAAGAAATCTTTTGAGGAAGCTAGAGTATTCCACGACTCATTAATTTCAGAAAATATAGGGGTCATAGAAAATGAAATTTCAAAAAACAATACTGAACTAAATAGATTACAAAGTAATTTAAGACTAAAATACCGTGAGCTAAATGAATTATTCAATATTCATAATATAAATAATGACAAATTTGATGATTATAAATTTGAAGACATTATACTAAATGCTCTAGTTCAAAATGGCGGAAAAGTAATTACATCCATAGTAGATGATAATATAAAAGAAATTGCAAAAGTTAAAAATATTGAAATACCTGAAATAATCTCCAAACAAGTTAATAGAATTAATTATTACAGGAGATTTTTAACAACTTTTGTGAACTTGGTGTATAAAACAGATAAAAATGTAGAATTTAACATTGATTATAAAGACAAACTTAAAATTACTTTTAAATATGATGACGATAGAGGTACTGGAAAAGGCAATATGAAAATAATTATTTACTATATTTTCATATTGTTATTAAATAATATCTGTTTTGAAAGAAAAATCGACTTTTTAATTTTAGACACTGATATAACTGATGGTATTGACTCAAAAAACCTTTTTGACTTATTAAAGATAACAGATCGTATATTTAAAAAGCACGACCTTCAGCTTATTCTAACTCTTCGAAACGATCGAACTTTAGATTGGGATTATATCGAAAATAAAAAATGGATTAAGCATAGGATTTCAGATAGCGATGACGGTTATCTATTTAAGAAAAACTTAAAATAACCCTACTACCAAATAGTGGGGTTTTATTATATACCACAGTAGAACGTTTGTTCTTATTTTTCTTATGGAGATGATTTTGTGAAACAAGTTTGGACTTACACAGAATCTTATGTAAAGGAGATGTATAAAAAAGTTGGTATATTCCACTCAGAACAACTGGATTTCCGAAAAATCGCTCAATGCTTACGTATAAATGTATTTTATTGGAAAGAATCTAGCCAGGCACTATTTTTTAAGGATAGAGGCTATATCATGCTCGACGAAACCCTCTCCCCTCAACAACAATGGCAAGATTTCTGTCACGAACTTGGACATGTATTATTACATACTGGCAGTCAAAGCCGATTGCCTAAATCGTTTGTTGAGTATCAAGAATATAAAGCAAATCACTTTATGTATCACGCTGCCGTTCCAACGTTTATGCTGGAGGAAATGAATTTAAAACACAAACGTAACTCATTGCTGCTTGTGCAACAAAAATTCAATGTGACAGAAGAATTTGCACTAAAACGACTTGATCAATATTTTAATAATTTGTACGTTCAATGGAGCCAACAAATACATATGAAGTAACAATTATGCATAATCCGGTTAGTTAACTTGTTAGCTAACCTTTATACTTTTCTTAACAAATTTTCTACGGAGTGATATCAATGCATTGTTATAAAATTAAACTTACAAGTGGAAAAGAACGATGGGTATGTGTTGCAGATGCCCCATTTGATCCAGCAACGGGTAAGCGTCAACAAATTACCAGACGTGGAAAAAGTAAGAAGGAAGCAAAGGCGGCTGTTGAGGAAGTAATAAACGCTTTAGAGGATGACGTTAATATTCGAGATGGGAAAAAACTTTCATTTGGTCAAGTAGCCGATGAATGGTTTTCTAACTATAAAATTGAGGGTAACAAAAAATCTACGCTTCAAATGAAAATATACACTATAGGAATTTTAAAAGAATATTACGCCAAGATGCCAATAGGAAACATTACACATTCTAACTATCAAAGGCTAATTAATCAGGTATCGGATAAATATTCCCGTAACACAGTAAGTGCAGTTAATGTGACGGCAGGACAAATATTCAAATATGCTATACGTGATAGATTAATTTAAGAAAACCCCAAAAACGGTGTAGTTTTGCCAAAAAAGCGTCTAACTATTGAAGAAATCGAAAATGAATCGATAGAGCAAAAATATTTAGAAGCCATGAAATCACTGAAATTTTGAACGTTGCAAAAGAAAAAGGTCGTGACAATGACCTTGAATTATTTTATACACTTGCTTTCACTGGGATGCGCTCTAGTAAATTGTGTGCATTAAAATGGTCGGATATAGACTTCAAAAACAAAACGATCAAAATTACTAAAAATCATTACTCTAAAAGCAAGCGTTTAAATGAATACGAATTGACTACCCCAAAAACACTAAAATCTATCAGAACGATTACAATTGAAGATTTTTTAGCAGATTTACTCCGACAACTAAAAATGAAGCAGTTAAAGAAATTAACGCAGAGAAGAAGTATTGATCCAAACTTCTATTATCATGATAAGAATTTTGTCTTTTGCAATCGTCACGGCTATCCTTACAATAATGTTCATGTAGGCAATCACCTGAAAAATTTACTTAGCTACACAAATATCAAGAAGAACGTGCCCCCCCACTTCTTCCGACATTCTCATGTTTCGATGATGACTGAAGCTGGTATTGACCTACAATCTATTATGGAACGTGTTGGGCATGATAATGTTAACACTACACTAAAGATCTATACGCACATCACAAATAAAATGCGTGAAAAAACAGCCGTAAAACTTAAAGGCATGTTCGATGACATCCTCGAAAAAACAAAATAACAACAAATGTTATTTTTAGAGTTTTACGAACATAAAAAACCCCCAGAAACACTGGTATATCAGCGTTTCTGGGGGATTAGGTTTATTATGAATTTAATAATAAATCTTCTGGGTTTTCGATTAATTCTTTAACTGTTTTTAGGAAGCCTACAGAATCTTTACCGTCGATGATACGGTGGTCATAAGAAAGTGCCACGTACATCATTGGACGGATTTGAACTTCGCCGTTTACAGCTACTGGACGGTTTACGATTGAGTGCATACCAAGGATACCAGCTTGTGTACCGTTCATGATTGGTGTTGACATTAATGAACCGAATACACCACCGTTAGTGATTGTAAATGAACCACCAGCCATGTCGTTTAAGCCTAATTTTTTGTCACGTGCTTTTCCTGCTAGCTCTGCGATATCTTTTTCGATTTGCGCGAAGTTTTTGCCGTTAGCATCACGTACAACTGGTACTACTAAACCTTCTTCTGTTGATACAGCTACACCGATATCGAAGAAGTTGTTTAAGTGAATTTCATCACCTACGATTTGAGCGTTTACGTAAGGATATTTCTTAAGTGCTGCTACTACCGCTTTTGTAAAGAATGACATGAAACCAAGCTTGATGTCGTTAGCTTTAACGAATTGATCTTGCTTGCGTTTACGTAATGCCATGATATTTGTCATGTCAATTTCGTTGAAAGTCGTTAGCATTGCTGTTGATTGCTTAACTTCTAATAAACGTTTTGCAATTGTTTGACGACGACGAGACATTTTCTCGATTGTTACGCGGTCTGATTCTGCAGCAGGTGTGAAAATTACAGGACCTGTAGTAGCAACTGGTGCTACTGCTTGTGGTGCAGCAGGTGCAGTTCCGTGAGCTGCAACGTCTTGTACACGAACACGACCTTGTGGATCTACAGGTGAAACTGCAGCTAGGTCAATCCCTTTTTCACGAGCTAATTTACGAGCTGCTGGAGAAGCTACTACACGCTCTCCTGAAGTTTCTTCTACAACTGGTGTTGGTGTTGGTGCTGCTGCTTTTGGTGCTTCAACAGCTGGTGCCGCTTCAGCTACTGGTGCTGCCGGTGCTGGTGCTGCGCCTTCGCCTGCTTCTACAACTGCGATTACTTGTCCAACAAGTACAGTATCGCCTTCTTGAGCTAAAATTTGTGTTAATACGCCTGCTTCTTCAGAGATGATTTCTGCATTTACTTTATCAGTTTCTAATTCAACGATAAATTCGCCTTTTTCAACGCGATCTCCAACTTTTTTCACCCACTGGGCAATCGTACCTTCTGTAATCGATTCTGCTAATTCAGGGACTTTAATTTCAGCCACGTTAATATCCTCCTTTAGTTAAACCACTTGCACTACTAGTATACGGCAAATGGGCGGGCTACTCACAACAAGTAGCCCAAATCTCATTAATTTCTCATTAGAAAAAACAAATTATTTCGCTACTGCATCAGAAATTACTTGTGCTTGTGCAGCTTTATGTGAATCACCGTCACCCTCAGAAGTAGAGCTCATTGCAGGACGACCTACATAGCGAACTTTTTTACCTTCTGATAGCTCATATAATTGTTCAAGCACAAAATTCCAAGCACCTTGGTTTTTCGGCTCTTCTTGAACCCATACGATTTCTTTTACTTTTGGATAGCGAGCAATAATATCCTTTACTTGCTGGGCTGGGAATGGGTAAAGCTGTTCAACACGTAAAATGTGTAAGTGATCAAAGCCTTCTCCATCCTTCACACGCTCTGCAAGATCAATTGTAATTTTACCTGTACCAAGTACGATTTTTTCAACCGCCTTAGCATTTTTACCAGTAGTTGGCTGCTCAATTACTTCACGGAATTTACCGTTTGCTAACTCATCCGCAGAAGCTGCTGCTAATGGATGACGAAGTAAACTCTTTGGTGAAACAACAACTAACGGACGTACACCTTCAGTATTTAACATTGCCGCTTGACGACGTAATAAGTGGTAGTAGTTTGCTGCATTTGAGCAGTCCGCTACAAACCAGTTATTTTCTGCTGATAACTGTAAGAAACGCTCCATACGACTTGAAGAGTGCTCTGGACCTTGACCTTCATAGCCGTGTGGTAGAAGCATCACTAATCCAGATTTTTGACCCCATTTCGAACGTGCGGAAGAAATAAAGTTATCAAACATTACTTGAGCCATGTTCGCAAAGTCACCAAATTGTGCTTCCCAAACTGATAACACATTTGGATTCTCAATGTTATACCCATATTCAAAGCCTACAACACCAGCTTCTGTCAGTGGTGAGTTGTGAACTGTAAAGGATGCGTTTGCTCCTGAAATATGGTGTAGTGGTGTGAATAAACCACCATTATTTTTATCATGTAACACTAAGTGACGCTGTGAGAATGTACCACGCTGAGCATCTTGACCAGTGAAACGTACTGGCTTGCCATCTTGAATAATTGTTGCGTATGCTAATGTTTCTGCATGACCCCAATCAATTTTCTCAGTTGCAAAGCTTTCACGACGTTTTTCTAAGATTTTACCTAGTTTATTTTGTGGCTCAAAGCCTTCTTCAAATGCTAGAAGCTCTTCATTGATTTTTTCTAAACGCTCTAAACCAACTGCAGTATCAATTTCTGGGAATGATACTTGTACTTCTGCTGGGATTTCAAGATGAGCATGCTCGTCTTTTTCCGCCATTGCTTTTACATGATCGTATGCTTCTTGCATTTCAGCATAAGCATTTGTATCTAGACTTTTCACTTCTTCCTGTGAAAGAATACCTGCATTCGCCAGCTCTGTTCCATAAAGTACACGAACTGTCTCATGTTTTGATACTAACTTATACGTATCTGGATTTGTTACAGTCGGATCATCTGTTTCATTATGACCGTAACGACGGTAACCGATTAAATCAATTAAAATATCTTTACCGAATTTTTGACGGTATGCGGCTGCAAAACGACCAACTTGTGCAACTGCCTCTGGGCTATCAGCATTCACATGAATAACTGGTACTTCGTAGCCTTTCGCAGGGTCTGAAGAGTAAACAGATGAACGTGAATCGTAATGCTCCGTTGTAAATCCGATCATATTGTTTGCAATAATGTGAATTGTACCACCAGTTGTGAACCCTTCTGTTTTTGCAAAGTTTAATGTTTCCGTTACAATCCCTTGACCTGGGAATGCTGCATCACCATGGATAATAATACCTAGCGCTTTTCCTCCATCATGGGCTACCTCACCAGCTTTTGTTGTTTCATCCTGTGCTGCACGAGTTTGACCAAGTACAACAGGCGCAACTACTTCAAGGTGAGAAGGATTATACGCTAACTTAACATTTGTGCCCGAATCGCGAGTATAAGAAGCACCCATATGATATTTAACGTCACCAGTCCAACCTTTTGTAATTTCTAGGCGACCGTCTTCTGGTAAGAATAATTCGTTCGAAACGTGTGCAAAATCAGAGAACATCATGTCATATGGCTTATTTAAAATATGCGTTAAAACATTTAAACGTCCACGGTGTGCCATACCAATACGCACATTTTTAACCGAAGCTTGCTCTACAGTTTTAATAATTTCATCTAATAAAACGATTTGTGTATCTAAGCCTTCTCCAGAGAAACGCTTTTGACCAACAAATGTTTTGTGAATGAATTTTTCGAAATTCTCTACATGAGTTAGGCGGTCTAGTAATGCTTTTTTCTCTTCATTATTTAAGGAAGCCTTTAAAGCACCTGATTCAATTTGCGCTTGAATCCAAGCGTGCTCCTCAGCATCCATTACTTGCTCATATTCTAATGCAATTTTATCAGTGTAAACAGATTTTAAGTAATCAATAGCTTCTTTACCATTATTTACTCCAGCTGGTACTTCTTTAAAGAAAACTGTTGCTGGAATAGCTGCTAAATCTGCAGAAGACAAACCGTATGCGCTTTCATCGATACGTGAGTTATCTAACTTGCGATCTTTTAATGGATATAAATCTGCAGCTAAGTGACCATAGCGACGAATAGCATTCGCTAATGTAACTGCTGCAAGTACTTTTTTATAATCACCCTGAGCAACACCTTGAGTAGCAGTTATTGCTTCAACACCATCAAATACTGGTGCACCGAATTGTTGGAATAGAGCAACTAATTCAGCTTCGACTTCTTCAGGAGACTGCAGATATAGGTCATATTGTTCTAAAACATAACCTAAGTTAGGACCAGCAAATGCTGCCCACGGGGAACCTGCAGGTAATACATTGTTCGACATGAAAAATAACCTCCACTATGCCTTTTGGCAGTTCCATTTATTGAAAAAATGAATCTATATAATATTTTACCATTCTTCTGAGTAGAGTGATACTTCTGAAATCGCTTTACATAGAAGAACGTTTTTTCCATCTCAATCTTACTACTCTTCACAAAAAATACAACTCTTTTTATCAAAAAAAGCAATTTTTTTCGCGAAGTGATTAAAATTGAAAAAAATATCTGTATATTGCTACTTTTTCGAGGGAAAACACAGTAAAAATATTGTCCCTTTTTCAAGCTCACTACGAACTTCCATTTTTGCATTATATTTGTCTATTAACATTTTAGTAATGCTTAGTCCTAACCCCGTACTTCCATTCACATGTACCCGTGCGTCATCAACACGATAGAAACGATCAAAAATATACGGTAGGTGTTCCTCATCTATACCAATTCCATTATCCTGTATTTCAACAAAAATATTATCAATTCTATAATGAATCGATACTTTTATTATCGGTTTGTTTACATTGTATCGAATACTATTCTCAAATAGATTCCGAATAATTTGCGTCAGCGCTTGCTCAGAAATCGACAAAGGTAGAATCTGTCCTACAACACTCTTTTCAATTTCAACAGTAGGATAAATAAATTGAAGCTCCTCTTGAACAATGTTTATAATCTCTTCAATATTAGCAGTCTCATCTTCGTCAATCGACTCGCGCCTTGCTAATTTTAATAGCTCCTCGATCATTTTACGTACTCGAGCAATTTCAATTAAGGACGTATCAATCGATTCTTCAAGTACTTCAGGATTATGTTTCCCCCATCTTTTAATCAGTGATAAATGCCCTTCCACTGCTTGTATAGGTGTCCTTAATTCATGCGAAGCGTCCGAAACAAATTGCTGCTGCTGAGTAAACGATATTTCGAGCTCATTTAACATTGCCTCATAAATTCGAATTATGTCTCCAATTTCATCGTTCTCATAATAGTTGAAGTCAATTTTCTCCTCAAAGCCTCTTTCCTTTACAGCGGTCATAGAATCACGTAACTGCTGCAATGGGCGAATGAGAATAGACGATACATAATAGCTAATTGAAGCCGCTAATAGGATCGCACCTATGCCCATAATTAACATCGTCGTTAACACATAGTTCATCATTGATTCGTAAGTGGTTAGAGGATGGATAAGCTGCATAACACCTTGTATAGGGCCAATCCGTACAATTTTATGAATGACAAATGCGTTTGTCTTATCTACTTTAATTTTATCTATCGATACTCCATCTAGGGAGCTCAATGTAGCTTCTACCGGAAAGGCTGGAGAAGTATCATTAATTTGTAAAAGTTCCTTGCCGGTTAAGCTATAAATCCGAACAGTTTGATCTTGATTTAGGATTGCCTTCATAAGACCCGTATTCTGTTGCAGCTCCTGTATTGTAACAGTAAGTCCCTGTGAATTTAAAAAAGATGTAACATCATCTACAGTTCTTAAAGCGTTTTTTTCTTCGTTGTTTAAGAGCCATGTTTGTAGAGCAAAAAAAATAATGACACATATCGCTGCATACGAAATAAATATAGTAATCCCTGTGGTCATCATCCATTTCGTTTTTAACGATTGATTGACAAATTTTTCTTTTATCTTCATTCACGCATCACATACCCAACTCCTCGAACCGTTTCTATATATGGCTCCTCTTCATTTTTTAGTTTGTTTCGTAAATGTCGGATATAAACATCTACTACGTTTGTTTCTACCTCTGTTTGATAGCCCCATACCGTTTCTAAAATAAATTCACGTGTGCACACTTTATTCTTTTGCTCCACTAACAGCTTTAATAAATCAAATTCAGTTCTTGTTAGATCGAGCTTCGATTCTTTGTATGTCACCTCATAGGCAATAGGGTCAATACATAGCTCCCGAAACACAAGCTGACTTCTTTGTTCTTCAGCAGGCTGCACTCGTCTAAAAATAGTTCGTATACGAGCAAGTAATTCTTCAATGGCAAAAGGCTTTACAATATAATCATCTGCCCCTGCATCTAGTCCGGCTACACGATCCATCACTGCATCTCTTGCCGTTAATAAAATAATTGGCACCATCGATTGCCTACGAATGCGTCGACAAACCTCTATACCATTTAATTGTGGTAGCATCACATCTAATAAAATGCAATCATATGTATTAGCTAGTGCTGCATCTAAGCCGCTTCGTCCGTCATAGCAAATATCTACAAGGAACTGTTCATGCTTTAATTCTAGTTCTAAAAACCGCGCAATATTTTTTTCATCCTCAACAATTAAAATTCTCTTCATTGCTTCACCTACTTTGGTAATCAGTATTATTTTACATTATAAAAAGCCGTATCTTAAGATTATCTTAAAATACAGCTTTTTCAAATTTTTTTACAACAGTGGATTAAAAATTTTATAACTATTTTTCGCAATCAACTTTGATTCGGTTAACGATTTATCGGCTAAATCTAATAAGGCTTCTAAGCTATCCGCATGCTCTGGGTAAAAAGCGATACCCATGGTCGATGTCGGTGAAAAATAATGTCCGTTAATTTCCCAGCCAACCTTCAAATTTCGCTGCACAGTTTGAATAAACCTAGAAATTTGATGAACTTTACTAGCCTGTCCTCTCGGGAGTCCGGTAATGATCATAACAAATTCATCTCCACCAATCCGAACAACAAGATCATCGATTCCAATACTTTTGGAAAGAGCAATACTAAACTGTCGGATAAACTCATCTCCGACATCATGCCCATACATATCATTAACCTCTTTAAAATTATCACCATCTATATAAATAATAGCAATAGATTCAAAGTTTGCATTCGCTTTTTCTAGTAAATGTGGAAATTCCTTCTGCATATAACGACGGTTTGGTAAATTCGTCAGGCTGTCATGGTAAGCCATAAACATCAATTTATTTTCAAGCTCTTTACGCTCGGAAATTTCTCTTGAAACCATGATGAGCTGCTTATGTTTTAAATCACGAACAATACTATAGTTTCCCTCTGTCCATAGTATTTCACCACTTTTCGTTTTTAACATAAGCTCAATTGTACAATCATTTTCTTTTTTATTGCCCTCTCGGAAAATCCGATTCCATGTTACCGCACATTCTTCTGCTAACAATTGTGAATAAAAATTCCCTATTAACTCCTCTTCAGTATAGCCTAAAATACGAACGTAAGAAGGTGAGGCGTAGCTAATAATACCAGCTTCATCTGTAATGACAATTAAATCGTTCGTATTTTCAGTAATAACACGAAATGTTCGCTCAATATTTCGAAGCTCAGTCATAATATGCTTTTTATCAGAAACATTAAAATGAACCCCTATAAATTGATGCAACTTCCCGTCAACATCTCTTAAAGGGATAATTGTCGTATCATTCCAATACGTATCCCCATATTTTGTTCGATTGCAAATCTCACCACGCCACACTTCACCACGCTGAATCGTTTGCCACATATCCTCAAAAAATTCCTTTGGATGATAACTTGAGTTGACGATATTATGTGTGTGTCCTACTAATTCCGTTCGTGAAAAGCCAGTTCGTTGAATAAACCGTTCATTGACACTAATAATTTTCCCACTTATGTCCGTTATAGATAGATCAGCAGCAATGTCCATTGCACGTTTAAATACATCTAATCCATGAGAGGTTGTTCGTAACGCCTGCTCATGTTCAATATATTTCGTTACATCCTGTAAAATTATAAAAATGGCATTCACTTCATTGTTCTCGGTTAAGGGGGTAAACGTTGCTGTAAAGCTTCGAGTTTTATTCTCTCGATCAACAAATGTTATGAGCTTAGTTGATAAATGAATGCCTTTTTTCGCTTCTTCTAAATATCCTCGTAGCTCGTCTTTCGTCTCTTGTTCGATAAAGGGCAGTGATAAAAACGGCTCACCCTTAATATTAGAGGCATCCATAATGTCTTTTAAAAAAGAAGGGTTAGCCTCAATTAATTCTAAGTTCTTCGAAAGAAGCAAGGTGGATAAATAAGAATTAAAAAAGGCAGAACGCATAAATAAATAGCCATCTTCCACATCTCGGTCGACAGCTATTTCTTTTGTAAAGGCTAAAATATATTGTTCATTTTTTTCGATAATCGGAATAACAGTTGTTTCACATTTACGAATATGGGATTCAACTTCCCAATAATCTTGAAATTCTTGTTGTTCCATCGATTCTAAAGCTAAATCATAATATTTAATGATCATTTTAGCATGTTGAAATTGCAAAACTTCCCGAATTTTTTTCCCAATTACATTTCCCTCTAGTTTATTCATCGCTGAAGGATTCGTATAAATATAAATGTAATCTTCCTTAACCCTTTTCAATAAATACACATAGTCTTTACTACTATTAAATAATAGATTTAATTGAGCTTCAGAAAGTAATAAATGTGTCATTTCAACACCTACCTAAAATGTTTTATTGTAAATATGGTTTCGTTCTATTATTTACATATTGCATACATTTATCATATTGTACTGTTTCTTCAGTAGGTTCGCAATGTATCCAAGAGAAATTATTCTCGGATATTGTAAGCTGACAAATAACCGTAACAGTTGCATTGCCTATTAGTAGTAAATCTTGTTCATCCTTCACTTCACATCGAACAAAACCACCTGGATTATATACAGTAACCACATCCTTTTGTACAACTCCATTTAGCTTTGCCACTAAGGCGGAAGCAGTCATGGCAGTGCCACATGCGTTTGTAAAGCCTACTCCTCGTTCATACGTACGAACATATATACTATCATCAGTCATCGGAAACACATAGCTAACATTGACGCCATCTGGACAATATTCATTTTCATTATTTAAAAATTGAGCTAACAGGAACTGATGTGATCTGTGCTTAATATAATAGTCTGAAACAATGCCAATTAAATGTGGGTTTGGTACTGATACGGCTGTAAATCTAATCGTTGGTGAAAACTCTTCAATCACTTCATGTTGTATTTGTGGTTTATTTTTATAGTGCATCGGCAGTGAAGCTAGTTGAAACGATACTGGAGAAATAGCAACAGAATAAGTAGGTATAGTTTCAAATAAGGCTGACTCTTTCTTTACTTTTAAATTAGCCTTCATCGTTTCTATTATTGCTTCAGTTCTATTCATTTTTTCACAAACATATCGAGCAACACATCTTAAACCGTTTCCGCACATAGACGCCTCAGAGCCATCTGCATTAATAACGCGCATTTTTGCATGGGCAAACTTAGAAGGACAAACGAGCAGTAAACCATCTGCACCACCCTCATTTTGAGGATGACAGAGCCATTTTGTCAAAGCTACCCAATCGAATTCATTTTCATCTTTTGTCTCTAATAAATAAAATGTATTGCCTGATCCATGAACCTTTAACAACGTTCTCTCCATCATAACCGCCTCCAACCTAATATATATTTATATTATCTTGTATTCCTTTTCTCATCAATAAGTGAAATTAAATATATTTTCTTATTATTCAGAATTATATTGCTTTTACGAGTTTATTTCGTAAAATTCGAGCGGAAATATTGCGTTAAGTAGTAATTTTATAGTATGATAATTACATTAATACTATTTCGATATTGTTATTTCATAAGCAAGATAGAAGGGAAACTAACGCTTTTATACGATAGTTCGACGTCTATTTCTTTTAGGTTGTAGTCAAGTTCGAAATGATTGCCTAGTCTAAGGCCACATACTTTCCTAAAAAGGAGGCGTTTCGCATGTTAAAACATCGAGATCTTCATGAAACATCAGAGCTATACAATTTACTTTCTCATCCATCCGTTTTTCCTTATGTTCGTCAAAAGGCAACCTCTGCTGAGGAATATTTGTTTATGACGAAGCAATTAATCGAAGAAGAACAACTTGGTAAAACTATTTCTAGAACGATTACGGACGATTGGGGTCAGCCAATTGGTACCATTAGCATTTTTGATGTTCAAGACGGTGCGGGATTCCTCGGCACTTGGATTGGCAAGCCATTTCAAGGAAAAGGCTATAATCAAAAAGCAAAGTATCAATTCCTCTCCGAATTATTTTTCGACTATAACTTCCATACTGTCTTCCTTCGAATTCGTAAAGAAAATGAACGTTCTAAATCCGCTGCATTAAAATTACCTTATGTTGTCCCTGCCTATGATACACACCCAGGATTGTTTGAAGAAATCAATGCTGGTAAAAATATATTTGATTTATTTAAAATTCCTAAAGACTTGTTCTACTTAACAACCGCTAATGAGCGCACTGAGGAAGAAGAACAAGCGATGTAGTAGCAGTTTTACCCCCTCTTTACTATGGTGTAAGAGTAAAAAGACAAAAGGAATCAAGTGTTTACATTCTTGATTCCTCTTGTCTTTTTTTATGAATGAAACTGATAAAATTCATTTTACTCTGGATATTCCTGCGTATAATACTCAATCCCCTGGCTATCCTTGATCATTCGATCTCCTACTTTTTCAAATTCTAATGAGATATTACGATCGAGCTCTATATAATATTTTAACCCGTCCGTTTTTATTTCAGCATCTTCATATATTTTCGAAAAACTAGCTCCGAGTTCTACTGATTCTTTCTCTAAAACCGTATCGATATCCGTTCTGTACCCTGCAGACTCTGGGCTCAACGTTCCTGTAACATATAGCCCTTTATCCACCCAAGCAATAAGTTGGCCATTTTTATTTCTAAACCCTGAGCCTTTAAAGTCTGACTCATCAGCTTTTAATTCACCTAAGGAAGTATTAGTATCTTCGCCTTTTACATTTCCACCTTTTGAATCCTCAGTATCCGTACAAGCAGTTAAAAGAAATACGGAGAAGATAATTAGCATCACTTTTCTCATTTATATTCCCCCTTTAATTCTATTCACGACTCAAATTGTAAAAATTTTCAAAAATAACTCAAAGAAAAAGACTGTAGACAAGCTCGAATTTATTCGAAGTTTGTCTACAGTCTGATACGTAAAAGACCTTGTAAGAGATTTCATATCTTTAATGCTCATATTGTGTAATTAATGTGACCATTTCTTTTGGTGTTTTTGGACTTTCAGCATCAAGCATTTTATCGATCATACGGTCTTCATCACGAATAAGTGCTTGAATTCCTTCCATAAAGGAGGATTTTGATAACTTCTCCTCTTGAATAACATGGGCGAATCCTTGTTTTTTGAATAAGTTCGCATTTAATATTTGATCCCCTCGACTTTTAGCAGCCGATAGAGGAATTAGTAGCATCGGTTTATGCAAGGCTAAAAATTCAAATATAGAATTGGAGCCTGCACGAGATACAACATAGTTTGCTGCATGTAACAGATCAGGGAGCTCATCTGTCACATAGTCAAATTGTTTGTAGCCTTTTAGGGAATCCAAGCTACTATCAACATTCCCTTTACCACATAAATGAATAATATTATACTCCTTTAATAGCACTGGAAGATTTTCACGTAGAGCATCATTTAACACGACCGACCCTAAGCTACCCCCCATTACTAACAGGACCTTTTTATCAGGATGGAAATCACATAACGCTAAGCCACGTTCCTTGGAGCCTTCAAACAATTGCTGACGAATAATAGAGCCTGTGCATGTTGCCTTATCACTCGACAAATGCTGCATCGTCTCTTTAAACACTGTAAAAATATGTGATGCAAATGGGAGTGCTAGTTTGTTTGCAAGACCCGGTGTTACGTCTGACTCATGTATAACTACAGGCGTATTTGTAAGCTTCGCTGCAATAACAACAGGAACTGAGACAAAACCTCCCTTTGAAAAAATAATTTTTGGTTTAACTCGACGAATAACCGACACGGCTTGAGCAATTCCGGCAAGTACTCGAAAAGGATCCGTAAAATTCTTCATTGAAAAATAACGTCGTAATTTTCCGCTTGATATCGCATAGTATGGTACATTCGGAAAGGCATTTCCAATTAGTTCTTTTTCGATCCCTTCATGAGAACCAATATAATGAACTTCATATCCCTGTTCGATTAATGAAGGAATTATGGCTTCGTTCAACGAAACATGACCTGCTGTACCCCCACCCGTTAATATAATTGATTTTTGTTTCACAAATATTCTCCTATCTTTATCCGTTTAGAATCTTATCTATATATTTATGCGGAAACTTTCAAACAATGCAATTTCACCATATTTTAGGAGAGTAAATTGTTTAAAAAGCAAGTATTATCTACATTCTAGTAAAAGGACTGTTACCTTTGTCTGATAGCTCATTCGACATAACATGATTTAATATCAATAATGCCAATTGTAGCACAATATCTTCTTGTAAAAAATGCTTATACACAAAAATGAAATATTTCCGCTGATTTTTGTTGAATTTTTAATAAAAATCTACTTTATTTCTACTTTCCCTTTAAACTAACAGAATTCATAGAAAGATCACAAAAACAAAAAAACGAGAACAAGAAAATATTGTCCTCGTTACATATCTAATTACTTTTGTATAAATTGCTGTGTCCAAATATGACCATCTTTTACATATCCAACACCGATATGTGTATACTGATCATTTAATATGTTAGCACGGTGACCCTGTGAGTTCATCCAAGCTTTCACGACTTCCTCAGGTGTAGATTGCCCTTTAGCAATATTTTCACCAGCACTACGATAGGAAATCCCTAATGCGTTTAAACGATCAAATGGAGAACCTAAATTTGGACTAGTATGAGAAAAGTAATTATAATCCTTCATGTTTTGTGATTTTTCTCGAGCTGCATTCATTAATGGTGTATCAGCACTTAGTGGAGCTAATCCAGCTTTTTGGCGTTCTTGATTTGTTAATTCTACTACTTTCAATTCAAAGGCTGAGACAGTTGACGCTTGTGTCACTGTAGTACTATTTGTCGGCTTTGAATTTGTAGCGTTGTTCCCAGTATTTGAAGAATTTGAATTAGCTTCGGCTTTTGCCTTCGCTTCTGCCTCTGCCTTTGCCTTCTCTTCTGCCTCTGCCTTTGCCTTCGCTTCTGCCTCTGCTTTAGCCTTCGCTTCTGCCTCTGCTTTAGCCTTCGCTTCTGCCTCTGCCTTTGCCTTCGCTTCTGCCTCTGCCTTTGCCTTCACTTGCTCTTGATTTTCTACTTCTACTTTGCCATCATGCTTAATGAACGATTCTAACTTTAATTCATCTATATTATGTTTAATAAAATCTAAGTTTCCAATATTAATAGAGAATGTACCTTGCCAATAACCCTTGTAGAGATTTAAAGATTGCTCGATTCGAACTCGTTTCTCCTCTTTATCTATCGTTGTAGCTCCTGCCTCAGGTGCTTGAGTTGCTAAAAGTACAAATGCACAAAATGTAACAAAACCTTTTTTCATTTTGTACGCCTCCTTTCGGAAACTAGCATACATGAGAAACTAACAAAAAAAATGACCTATAAATTGGTACCAAAACCATTGGACCATTTATAAGCCGTTATTATCGCATTCTAGTCTGATTTTAAAAGGAACATTTAGCACCATTAGCACAATTTACATAGAAAAGTGGGTTGACAGATTATTTGCGCTCGCCAATTATCGGAACATTCCCGATATTTTCGCCAATCATTACGAGTTTCGCAGGCATTTTAATATACTCTGGTAACCACTGCACCATACCGTATGCATATTGGAACAACATTGGATTTTTAATCCCCTCTATCGGTACATACCCCTTCATGCGATACACTGATTCAGGTAAAGAACGAACCCAATCCTCAAAGGCCTCCTGTGTAAAACTAGTTGTAAATTCGACTAATCGCGAACCTAAATTAAAGCTATCCCCAATTTTCGCAGAAACAACTTGATCATTTGAAATCCGTGCTGTTGATTGCATATTCATAAGTAATTTTAACGGGACTTTTCCATTTGTCGTTTGCAGAATAAACGCTTTTGGATTAAAGCCCTGCAGCTCAATTGCCACTGTTGCCTGTTCCTCTTCTGATAATAAATCCGTTTTATTCGCTAATAGAAGGTGAGCATGTCGTATTTGCTCCATAAATAACGAGCGGGCTTGTGGAGATAACGTGCTTCGGTCAATCCAAAGACGGCTATCTGCAACTGTTACAATTCCTCTAATATTTAGCCGATCCGCAAATAACGGAGAATAGACAGCATCGAGTGCCTCCACTGGATGAGCAGCACCTGTTGTTTCAATGATTAATACATCAAAATCACTATCATGTAAAAGAGACTGAATTTGTGCCTCAGTCTTTTCTGAGCCCGTACAGCAAATGCAGCCCTCTAGCATTTCTTTTAATGGTACATCTCCTTCTACAGCTTGAGAGTCAAACGGTAGCTTGCCCAATTCATTCATAATAACTGCTGGCTTCAACTTTGCCTCTTTCAGCTGGCGAATTACATCCTTAAGCATCGATGTTTTACCACTACCTAAAAATCCACTAAATAGGTATACATCCTTCATTTATCATCTTCCTAACTATAGAAAAGAGCTGGCATTAGCCAGCCCTTATCATTTATTCTTTTTTAGTTGTAGTTTCGAGAAGTATTTCCTTTGCTTTTAGCAATTGTGGATCTTCTTTCTCGATCTTTTGTTTTAATGCATCCATCAGAGCATACGTTGTATCACTTACTAATACTCCTGTTTGCTCCAGTTCTTGTTTGGATTGGAACTCTTTAACTGCAACTACTGTCTTTTCATCAAATACTCCATCAACCTCACCAGGATTATAACCTAGTGCCTCTAACATACCTTCTGCAGATTGAATCGCTGGTGTATTCATTCCAACTTTTAGCTCTGTATTCGGATCCACATATGAAAGCTCTGCATAGGCTGGGTACTTCACTTCAAAGTTTGGTTTTACACCCTTTTCATTAATCCAATTTCCTTTTGGTGTTAACCACTTTCCAGTCGTGAATTTTAAATTAGAGCCATCATTTAAGTAGCTTACCGTCTGAACTGTACCTTTACCGAAAGAAGTTAATCCAACAATCGGTACTTCTCCAGATTCACCCAATGCAGCTGCCAATATTTCAGAAGCCGATGCACTTCCTTCATCAATTAACACTGTAACAGGTTGGTCGTATCTTTTACCACCTTCAGCATAGAAAATTTCAGGCTCACCTGTGCGTGATTTCACTTGCAAAATTGGCTTTCCTTCTTCAAGGAATAAATTTGAAATATGAATAGCTGCCTCTAAATAACCACCTGGATTTTGGCGAACATCTAACACAATACCTTTCATTCCTTGTGCATCAAAGCCTTCTAATAATTTCACTAATTCCTCGTAAGTCTGCTCACTAAAGGATGTGATTTGAATATGTGCAATTTTATCATCGCCCATTTCACCATACACTGTTTCAATCGGAATATCGTCCCGAATAATGGTCATGTCGATTGGCTGTGCCGTATCTCCACGCTGAATGGATAACTTAACTGGCGTACCTTTTTCACCACGAATTTTCAGAACTGCCTCTGAGGCGCTCAATCCTTGAAGACTTTCACCATCAACCGTTAAAATAATATCTTGAGGTAGTAGCCCAGCCTTTTCTGCAGGACTATTTTTTATCGGTGATACGACCATAATATTGCCATTACGCTCTTGAATTTCAGCCCCGATTCCTTGGAAGCTTGAAGATAGATTTTCATTAAAATGACTAGCTTCTTCTTTATTCATAAAATCGGTATATGGATCACCTAAAGCCTCAAACATACCATTAATAGCGCCTGTTAATACGGCTTCATTATCAATTTCTACATAGTATTTTTCTTTTAATTCATCATAAGCATCATATAATTTTGTAAATTCTTCCCGTTCAACAGGTACCTTTACTTCAACAACCTTTTTCTCACCGAATGTTAAAGCAAAAATTGTAAAACCTGCTGTTAACAGGATTGTCAGGAACATAAGCATAATAAATGCAAACGGCTTAATGCGAATAAATTTACCTGCTGGCTTAACCGGTTGCTCTTTTAATTGTTCCTCTTCATTTTTTTGTTCATCCATCTGATTATTCACCACTCTCATCTTGCACTTTACATGCTATTAACATATTAACAGTTTGCTCTCACTTCGAAAAGGGAAAAGACACTCACTTTTTGAAGAAAAAGATGATATTTTATCAAAAAAAGACTGTTGAGCATTATCCACCCAGTACAGCTGGAGTTTTTTTGTAGTATACCCACAGCGAAAAGAGATAAACGTTTAGAAACTTTTGATTCTATTAAATATACAATTGTATACTAGCATAAAATTCATAAAGGAAGTAACAGCCAAAACCAAATAGTAAAAATCCTGCAATTATCGAAGTCCATTTAATCATCCTTCGATTCATTGCTTTTCTAGTGATAGATACAATAGCTAGTAAACTAATATCATGCAATAAAATTCCAGTTAAAATACCGATACCTGCTATTATAAAGCTACCCGATTCACTTGTAGAATACGAATCTGCTAACACTGCACCGAATACAGATATCCAAAACACTAAATTCCCTGGTGATACAGCAACAATTAAGCCATTACGATACGTTTTAAAAAGTGACTTGTTCACCTTTTGGCCAGCTAACGTAATGTCTTGATCCGCATTTTTAATTGAATCATAGGCAAGCATGAATAAAAAGACTGCTCCAATTATCCATAATGGAATTTGTACATATGGTAGGGAAAGCACCTTCGCTAAACCAAAATACAGAGCAACAATTAACAACACATCAATTGTCATACCACCAATTCCGACTGCCCACCCATGAAAAAAGCCATTTTTCAAACCTTGTTTTGTCATCTCAACAGTAATTACACCAACAGGTAAAGCAATTGATAAACCTACTAAAAGAAATTTTAGATACAATTCCAACGCACTAAACTACCTTCAATAAAAGATTGTATAATAATTCTCCGTTTGAAATAATTATACATTATTATCATAGTTTATCAACTTCTCCTTCGATGCATCACTAACATTTGTAAAATAATGTTATACTAATTGGAGTCAGGATTTTCGATTAGAGGAGGGGCATGTGATTCGTCTAAATCTGATTACACTAGGCACAAAGGATATTGTGAAGGCACACGATTTTTTTAAAGGATCGGTTTTTAAACATCCCGAATTGGATCAGAAGAAGGTTCAAATATCAGTTTCAGCTTTATCAATAAACGATTTCAAGACATCTACTAAGGAGATAAAATCATGTTTAATAGAAATATATGGTTTTTATGTGGATACTCTTTTGCTCTAATTACGCTTTTATACTTCGGAATAAATGGACTAGTATCCTCTACACTAAGTACCTCTTTTCCTAATAGAAGCTTTCTAATAATTTTTGGAGTAATGATACTTGTAGCTCTGTCCATTGGGTTAGGAACTCGGCGCTATTTAACTACTCTAAGTAAAGGTGCCGCGCGTAAATTAAAAAGCTCCCTTTTACGTATTACCATATTCTGCTGGATGATCGTGCTTTTGCTATTTTCAATGATTTAATTACTTTTGGAGGGACAAAAGCTGACACACATACAGCTATTTCTAATGTAGATAAAAAGAAAATTAGTATTCTGGGATGGCATCAATAAATCACGATAATAAATACTAGGTTATTTGTAAGTGAATACATAATAAGTGATATGCCATCCAGGATATTTTTGTAAAAAACTAGCTCATATTACATAAACTACTCAATGCAGATTCTAAGTCTGCATACTCCTCGATGCTTATATCGTAAAATCTAGTCACATGATAACTTTTCAATACTTCTAACAGCGTAGATTGTAAGAATTCATTCATATCTACATAAAAATAACTTACATGCACTATCTCGTCCGAACCTACTTGCAGCTTAATGCAGTCATAGCAGTTCTCTCCCTTATTTACGTTTTCTTTCTTGTAAAGCTTTACTCTATCTGAATCAAATATTTGTTGATAAATGCTCATTTTTAACTCCTCCATAAATTCTTCCTTCAACTTTACCAGAAAATGCTATACAACTTCTTACTAAGCGAAATAGCCTTCTCTCATTGTAGCATCCGAAAAGAGCAAAAGAAAAAGCAAGCAACCCTTCTAATGACCAATAATATGAACTTGGTCACTTGCGGTCACTTGCTTAATTGCTAGACTAGGATCACTATCTAAGAATCCTTACCTTAATTACTCTTGAATCGCTGCTTCTAATGCTACAACAATCATATCTTTGAAGGTAGTTTGACGCTCTTCAGATGTAGTTGCTTCACCTGTTAGGATATGGTCAGAGACTGTTAATACAGCAAGCGCTTGACGGCCAAACTTTGCAGCTAATGTGTATAGTGCAGCTGTTTCCATTTCTACAGCTAGTACACCGTATTTTGCTAGCTTTTCGTACTGTTGTTCATCTGAGTAGAACATGTCCGCTGTATAAACGTTACCAGCCTTTAGATTTAGACCAGCTTCGTTCCCAATGTTGTAAGCTTTGTATAGTAAATCAAAATCGGCTGTTGGTGCGAAATCAATTCCACCACCCCAAATAACTTGATTCATACGAGAATCAGTAGTTGCTGTTTGTGCTAAAATAACGTCGCGTACTTTTACGTCCTTTTGGATAGCACCACAAGTACCCACACGAATTAACTTTTGAACGCCGTATTCTTGCATAAGCTCTGTTACATAAATTGAAATAGAAGGTACACCCATACCCGTACCTTGCACTGATACGCGCTTACCTTTATATGTACCAGTGTAACCAAACATGTTACGTACTTCGTTATACTGAACAACATCTTCTAGGAATGTTTCTGCGATAAATTTCGCACGTAGTGGATCTCCTGGTAGTAATACGATATCCGCGATTTCGCCTTGTTTTGCTCCAATATGGATACTCATCATTAAGTCCCTCATTTCAATTATTTTCATAGTAATCATACTTTGTTTAGAATCAATATGCAATGGTTAGACGTCTTGCGTTAAATTATTTATATAGTTTGATAATTCATGAATAAATATTGAATTTGGCACTATACATTTCCCACAATTCATCAAATGCTGAAGTCGTGATATAAGGATCCGCACCCATTTCAATATAGATAGATAATTCTTCAAAGCTTGTTGCGTTTTTAGGAAATGCAACATCCTCAAACATTGCCTCCGCAAAGCGAGCTTTGGGATCACTCCAATCGCCTCCACGAAAGGCTAATACATATTGATAAAATGATTTTTTCAAAGACATCCCCTACTCTTTTGGAAATAATGCTTTATATTCACCATACCCCTGCTCTTCTAATTGTTGCACAGGTATAAATCGAAGTGCGGCAGAGTTAATACAATATCGCAGCCCACCTAACTCCTTAGGGCCGTCTGGAAAAACATGACCTAAATGAGAGTCGGCAGTTGTACTTCTTACTTCTACACGTCTCATTCCGTGTGAAGTGTCAAAATGCTCAGTAACTTCTGGTGCATCAATCGGCTTAGAAAATGCTGGCCATCCACAGCCTGCATCAAATTTATCCTTTGAGCTAAAGAGTGGCTTACCTGAAACGATATCTACATAAATCCCTTGCTCAAAATGCTTATCAAACTCATTTTGAAAAGGGGGTTCAGTCCCATTTTGTTGTGTCACATAATATTGCATTTCCGTTAATTGCTTTAAGCGCTCTTCCTTATTCATCTCTTTTCCCCCAATACTTTTCAATAAAAGCGACACGACCGGATCCTACAGCATAGCGATTATAATGTGTTGGATTTTTCTTATAATAATATTGATGATAATCCTCTGCCTCGTAAAAAGGCTTGGCAGGTAGGATTTTTACCGCGATCGGTTGCTTAAATTTTCCGGACTGCTCGATCTCCTGTAGCACCTGTTCTGCGATATCTTTTTGTTCTTCATCGTGATAAAAAATCGCAGTCGTGTAAGATTCACCTCTATCATAAAATTGTCCACCAGCATCAGTTGGATCAATTAATGTAAAGTAAAGCCGCACTAATTTTTCATAAGGATAAACTTCCCCATCAAAATATATTTGGACTGCTTCTAAGTGACCTGTTGTTTCAGAGCAAACCTGTGCATAAGTTGGGTTTTCAACATGCCCTCCAGTATAGCCAGAAACAACACGGTCGATTCCAGGCTGTTCATCAAATGGCTTAACCATACACCAGAAGCAGCCGCCAGCAAATGTTGCTACGCTCATTGTACTTCCTCCTAATCAATCGTTAAAATTACTTCTAATAATATTTTATCATTTGCTAAATCAATTTCCTTTGCTCGTACTCGTGAGCCAGAAGCAATTTTTATACGAGATACATCAACATAAATTTCCTCATCATTCGGCAAAACTGTTATCCAGGATGGAAATTTAATAGAATCCTGCATAAGCTTTAAAACCGTTTTCGGCGGTATATTTAGCTTCCCTACATTTACTTCAGTTTGCTTTAATACAATATTTCCTTCCTCTACAATCGGATCAAAATCCATTGAAATGGGCACATCAACCCCAAAAACAGTTAATGTGCTAAACAATTGGATTTTTTCATTAATCTCAATTGCAACCGGTAACGGAGTTTTATCAATCTCATCCTCCAAATACTGCTTGGCAATAGATTCAAATTCATTTGCTGTTGTTTGTACAACTAGAACATTCCCCTTTGCTTTTACTGCTACTGGTCTTGGCACTTCGTCAGTAGGTGCAGTCGCCATATAAAATAAGTATACGATTACTAAAACGATCGACCCTGCAAGTATAAAAAAGGCGACCTTCCATTTATTCATTCTCTTCACTCCTCAAAACCAATACGACCGCCTGACATCTTTTCAATATCACAAGCTTTCATGGATGAGATAACTCTTGCTGTCATTTTCTCATATCCACTTGCATTTGGATGAAAGAAATCCGTATGATATACCATCTCATCATTCGATGTGAATAAATCGGCAATGGGCACATAACACGCATTTCTATCTTCCCTAGCAATTTCCAAAATACTACTATTCCATTCATTTATTATTGTAGCAAATGGCGTATACTCATCGGTCACAATAGAGAACGGATTATAAAATCCAATCAAAATTATTGGTGCAGTTTTATTATGTTGACGTATATATTGAATGATTTCTTGATACCGTTTTTTAAATGGTTCAAGCTCCTTTTCAAACATTTCCTTTTTTAAAGAAAATATATCGGCTTTCACTACTTTCATAACATCGTTGCCACCTAACGTAATCGTAATCAAATCGGCTCCCGGCAATTCATTGTCATAATGCCCCTTCTCTAGTAAGGCTAATAATTGGTCACTACGACGACCGTTTTTCCCTCGATTATCGAGCTCTACTTCTGAAATAGTTGGCCATTTTTCAAGCGTCGTGGCAAGTCGCTTTGTATAACCGAAACGCCCTAACTCATCACCAACTCCACGTGTTAATGAATCACCAAGTGCTAAATACTGAAGCGGTTGTGCATCCCAACGCTTTGTCGACCTAACATCTATATAAAGCATACTATCTAGCAGCTCAGAGAGGGACTTTTGTTCTTCCACTACGAGCTCCCCTTCAACATTCAATTCTGAACGTGTAGTTGGTGCCAATTCTTCCTCTGATTGCTGCTCCTTTTCTTCTTCAGATTGAGGCTTGTCGATTGTTACTGAACAACCACAAAGAATCGTTACGAGCAAACTTAAAGTAAAAAATAGCCTCATATGAATTACTCCCTTATACAATTACTTTATTATTACTATTATAGTTTCAATGGGTTCATAATGGAAATTACATGGTCCCAAATAATAAAAAAAAACCATCTATTCGACACAATGAATAGATGGTTCCGATATTATTCAGCAAAATACATAAATCCTAGTGCACCTTCACCCGTATGTGTACAAATGACCGGTGATGTATAGGCAATTTCTATAGAATTAAAGCCTGCTTCTTTAACTAATTGGATCATCGAATTTCCCATCGTATCCATACTATTAGCATGTGAAATACCAACTGCTTTAATCGTTTTACCAGCTGTATCCTCCTGGAATTCGTTCATTAAGAACTTCACTACTTGCTTGTAACTACGAGGTTTTGCTGCAATTGTTACTTCACCGATATCAAGATGTCCGATTGGCTTAATGTTTAACAGCGAGCTAACGACCGCTTTTCCTTTGCCAATACGACCACCCTTCACCATATTTTCAAGTGTATCTAATACAACAAATAAACGTGTATTTTTTCGTACTTCATCAAGACGTGCGACTATTTCTTCTACAGTAGCACCTTCATCTCGCAATCGAACTGCCTCGCGTAGCTGGAATGCTAATGCCCATGCAATATAACGAGAATCTACTACCGTAACATGGGAATCTGTCATATCAGCAGCTTGTCTAGCCGATTGAACTGTTCCACTCATTCCACCAGTCATATGGATAGAGATTATCCGATCGCCATTCTTTCCAAGTTCATCATAAAGCTCTTTAAAGACACCCGGTGCAGGCTGCGAGCTTTTAGGTAATTGGGATGCCGTTTTCATCTTTTCAATAAACGATGCTGGCTCAATGTCTACCCCGTCGATATATGTATTTCCATCAATTTGAATTGTAAGAGGTACGACATGAATTTCGTGCTTGCCTATTTCCTCTTTTGTTAAATCACATGTTGAATCCGTTACAATATGAATTCGCCCCATAGCTGACACATCCTTTTTTATCTTCACTTAATTATATGAACTAAAGTATGGCATGACAACATGACAGTTGTCACCTATTTACTATTTACATTTAACCTTTTGTATAAATGACACATGCTACTATTATATTTTCATTATTCTAGATAAGTTTATAGTATGAGAGGAACGTGATAACAATGAATGAAGCTTTCGACTATAAAAATACAAAAGAAGAATTTTGGAACGCTATTACACATGGCATCGGTTTACTAATAAGTATACCTGCTTGCCTATATTTAATTTTAGTTGCTATTGAAAAAGAGAGTGCAGTTCAAATTGTTGCAAACTCAATATTTGGTGCCTCACTTATTTTATTATTTTTAATGTCCACCCTCCTCCATAGTATGCCAGTAAAATATAAACGTTTTTTCGCTATATTAGATCACTCTTCTATTTATATTTTAATCGCTGGCACTTACACACCCTTTCTATTGATTGCTATCGGTGGAACGTTAGGTATCGTGTTGCTATGTATTATGTGGAGTATTGCGTTATTAGGTGTCCTATTTAAATGCTTGTTTATACATCGTTTTGAGGCCTTTTCTTTAGCTCTTTACATCGTAATGGGCTGGATGATTGTTTTTGTTATTAAGCCTGTTTATCATAGTTTACAATTCGATGGATTCACTTTTTTACTAATTGGCGGTTTGCTATTTACTTTCGGCGCTATTTTTTACGCTTGGACAAAGCTACCATATAATCATGCAATATGGCATCTTTTTGTAATTGCTGGCTGTGCTTGTATGGTGGGCTGTGTTGCGATATATTTATAAAAAATGTAGCTTAGCATTTTGCTTCGCTACATTTTTTCTTCTATTTGATGTACCCATAGGTCTGGCTGTGATTCGATGATTTCTACTGATAATTCATCGAAAATTTGTTTTATTACAAATAATATATCCTGCTTTACATTTAACATAATGCCAGAATCATTCGTAAGGACAAAAAAGCGAACAATTAATCGGAAAGAGCCTGAGCGATAATCATCTATATTAACGTGAATAATATCCTTCTCTGTATCGGGATGAAGCGCAATTTGCTCTCGAATTTTTTCACAGGCAGCGCGTAATATTTCCTCACTATTACCAGTAGATACATAAAAATATTGTTCTACCTTACGTTTCGTTCGCTTACTTAGATTATAAATTGGCCGGTTTACTAAGTACGAGTTCGGTACATACACTAAACCCTTCTCCCCCGTCTGTATGAGCGTGCTTCGTAAATTAATATCTTCAACAACACCATCAATTTTTTGGTCCTCTGTTGCTATCCAATCGCCAATTTGAAATGGCTTATCTAACGCAACTGACATCCCACTAAACAGGTGCCCCAATGTATCTCGGATACCAAATGCGATAGCCACCCCTGTTAACCCAATCCCTGTTAAAAACCCATTTAAATTGAAGTTCCAAAGCGACGCAATCGAAAATAAAGCGATAACCATCACAAATACTTTACTTATTCTTAAAAAAAAAGGCTTTAATAAGTCTTGATCCTTCCCTGTCTCAAAATGCTCAGGATTTTTTAAATAGAACGTTAAAACATCGTATACCCCTTTAAAGGCAAAGAAAAACATAAATGAAACAAAGAGATTTCCCGTTGATTTATGAACATATAAGTTTTCTTCTAACAGAATCGAAAAGCTAAGGAAAATTACAATCGTCAAAAAAGCATAACGAATCGCCGGGCTAAACTCCCCTATTATATCTCCAGTAATAATTCGTCCACTACCTTTAAAAAAGTGAGCAAACTTTTTTATACTTGGCTTTAATATAAAACGCTGAATGATAAAACCCAAAAAGATGATACTAATAGCAATCAGTATATCTGTCCATGTTGGTTCCTTAATAGAAGGTAGGAGCCAACCGATGGCATCTAACATATGTAGCCTCCTTAATTTACAGTTGCGTTTGCAATAGTAGCATGTATACCATCGTTTGCCAACGTAAAAGTATTAGAAATGGCTTTTAAAAAAATAGTTTTCAACAAATCTCCAACCTTTTTATAACATTATGTACATGATTTTCATTTAGTCTCTCTCTTATCCTAATGTTTTATACTATAATGAATATGCTCTAGTACATATCTAAAGGAGGAAAATACATGTTATCAGAAAAATTACACAAAGCATTAAATGAACAAATGAACTATGAATTTTATTCAGCTCATGCCTATTTAGCAATGGCTGCATATTGCACTGATGAGTCCTATGACGGCTTTGCAAACTTCTTTTTAGTTCAAGCAGAGGAAGAGCGTTTCCACGCAATGAAATTTTATAACTTCTTAAGTGATTTAGGCTACCGTACAACGATTGACGGATTCCACAGTCCAGAAAACGACTTCTCATCGTTATTAGATGCATTTGAGAAGGCTCTACAGCATGAGAAAGAAGTGACACGACGCATCTATAATCTAGCTGACATTGCATTAGATGAGCGTGAACATGCAACAATGGCATTTTTAAAGTGGTTTATTGATGAGCAAGTGGAGGAAGAATCGACATTCGATACGTTAATTGCAAAAATTAAACGGATCGAAAATGATTCTAATGCAATATTTATGCTAGATGCAGAGCTAGCTCAACGCACATTTACTCCACCAGCGGAAAACTAACATATCATAGTTAGAAAAGCGGAAGCGCCCCGTTTAGCCCCGACAAGCGCTAGAATTCCCGAATCGAAAGCAGCTTTTCCGCTTTCGACCGAGGGGATGGGGCGACCTCGAGGGGCTGGGCGCTGGAGCTAGACACATAAGAAAAGCGGAAGCGCCCCGTTTAGCCCCGACAAGCGCTAGAATTCCCGAATCGAAAGCAGCTTTTCCGCTTTCGACCGAGGGGATGGGGCGACCTCGAGGGGCTGGGCGCTGGAGCTAGACAATGCTCAAATCCCCAAAATTCATACTTTCAAAAAGGTGACCGAATAAACCCGTTATAACGGACTTATTCGGTCACCTTTATTTATTAATCTTTGCTGTTATTTATTTAGACCTCGCAATAGATGCTGCTACTTTAGCAATGACAATTTGACTTGTTATTACTGGAGAGTTTGGATCGGGTTCCCCACCTGATGAGCGCTTATGAGAGTTTTTGAAGTCATCACTAGAACGCCAAACCTCAAAAGCGTCTTCGTTATCCCAATACATCATAACACTCAATTCGTCATAATCCTCAAATTGAGTAGAAACGAGAACCTCCACCTTTTGGAATCCCTCGTAGTTTTGTAATGGACCTGGCTTCGCAAACATCGGTGCCATCTTCTCACCCATGCCTTTTTTCAATTGGATACGGTTAGTCACTGTAATCATTTAGCATTTCTCCCCACATAATTATTGAGAACTATTATCATTCATGTTAATTTAAGCATATTTGTTACAGCCGTGCAACTTTAAAATAGCTTATAAGATGAATTCTATACCCACTTCAAATGACAGAATATTTAAATATTTCCCGAAAAATAAAAGGGAGTGCCACGAAAGTAAAACTTTCTGACACCCCTTCATGCTTAAAGAGTTACATACTTTGAAATAAATTATTTTTCGAATAATTTGTTTTCGATTTTGTATTCGGATTTTTTCTCATTTATCCATGTTTGGTATTCCTGATTAATACGCTCCTCAAGTAGCAATTTACGCGCTTCTTCTTTTGAATCCTCAAACGTAGCTTCAACGGCTTCTTTTTTATCCGTCACTTTAATAATATGGTACCCGTTCACTGTTTTTACTGGTTCAGCACTCACTTCGCCCTTTTTCATAGCAAAAGCAGCCTCTTCAAATTCAGGAACCATTTTTCCAGTTCCGAAGAATCCAAGTGCACCACCATTTTCTGCACTACCTGGATCTTTAGAATATTCCTTTGCAAGTTTCGCAAAGTCCTCACCAGCTTTTACTTTTGCTAGCACTTCTTTTGCAGTTGCTTCATCTTCAAGTAAAATATGGCTTGCTTCTACTTCCTCAGGAGTGCCGAACATATTTTTGTTTTCCTCAAAGTATGTTTTTACATCCTCGTCTTTAATCTCAACATATTCTTCCATTACTTTTAGCGTTGTTAAATACGTTTCTATATCCTTTTTAATTTCTTCAACACCGACATTATATGCTTTTAAGCTTTCTAGTAATGCCTCTTCGCCACCGAATTCTTCTGCATATACTTTGTATTCTTTTTCGATTTCATCTTTAGACACTTTAACATCTAACTTTTTTGCTTCAAGCTCTACAATTTTATTTGTAATGAGGGAATCTAAAACAGTTGGACCGTGTTGACTCGTCATTAGCTCGTTTAACTCGGCCTCTGTAATTACTTCACCATCAACCGTTGCTACTGTTCGAGATTCGTCTTCACCCGAGCAGCCTACTAATATCGCTGACAGAGCTACTGGCACTGCTACAGCCTTTAATATTTTTTTATACGTAGAAGTATTCATTCTTTGTTCCTCCAATTTTAAAATTACGCTTTATTATAACGTTCGAATGTGTCAGCTAAATGTCAAACACTCATTCAGTTTGACTTTTCAAGTAATAATTTAAAGCATGTCCCGTTTTCATTACTCCATTCTAAAGATAATTCTCCACAAATTGATTTTGCCATCATTTTACTCAAGGCTAAGCCTAAACCTAAACCACGTACCTTATATTTTTTATTATCGCCTCGGTAAAATCGCTCAAAAATAAATGGTTGTTCTTCGATCGTGATTCCACAACCATTATCTTGAATTGCTACGCTAACAAAATCATCGTGCTCTGAAATGGAAAGATAAATTTGCCCATCATTTGCCATTGCTTGTTCGGCATTGGTTAATAAATTCGTGATAATTTGCTGAACACGTACTAGATCAACGTGTACACAACAATCTATAGCTAAGGGGTTAACAGTTACCTCGACTTGAGTATGGGTGGCTTTCCAACGTATGGCAACATCATTTATTATATCATTAACTCCGTACGTTTCAATATTTACGGGCACTGCACTAACAGCAAAAGAGTTAAATGCTAACAAATCACCGACCATCTTTTTCATTTTCGTTGTTTCTGCAACAGCCATGGCAATAAATTCATGCGCATCTTCTCCCGTAACAACACCATCCTGCACAGCTTGCAGCAATCCACTAATCGATGTAACCGGTGTTTTTAATTCATGTGTGACACCTGCTAATAATTCGGTTCTTGTTTTTTCTAGCTGTTCTAGTTTTGCCGTCATTTCTTTAAATGATGTGACAAGCTCGTACATTTCCCTTTCCTTTAAATTGTCTGGTAATATAATATTATAATGCCCCTCCTTCACCTGCATAGCAGCCTTTGCTACATCCATTATTGGCTTTGTAAGGCGTTTGGATAAAAAATAAATAGCGCCCCATCCTAGCAGGCCAATAATAAAAATCACTACCGCTAATAGGCCAAACTCCTGATTCACTTCTGTCAAAACTCTTTTTGATTCTACAGCAAATACATAACCTACAATGCCATCGTTAAGTTCGATAGCACGTTTAATGACAAAAAAAGGCTCACCATCTAAGTGTACTCGTTGTACTAAGCTATCATTCGTTATAATTTTAGAAAAATCTATATCTACCATTGAAGTAAATGGTCTATTTTTTGTTAATATTCCTCCATCAGCATTCGTCACATAAATAACAGGATTCATTTGTCGAAATAATTCAGGGTTTTTGTCCCTTTCTTCTAAATACCCTTCTATTTTACTCGGGCCATTATTTTGCTCTGAATTTGTAAGTCGGTATACTGTTTCATCAACAATGACTTCCATCATCTCAATTCGATGCTCAAAAGTAGTATGTCGAATCCAGACGGCAGAAATGACAAATAAAATGCCCAATCCCACTAACAAGGTAAGAACATATCGACTTGTCCAATAGGATAATAAGGAAACACGTTTATTTTTTATAAACATGGAATTGATACCCCAATCCTCTAAGTGTGCGAATTTCTCCTTCTTCGACTGGCCACTCTATTAGCGCTTTACGAAGTCGTTTAATCGCCAAATCCACCGCACGTTCACTTCCAACATACTCCCAGCCCCACACTTGCTCAAGTAATTGCTCTCTTGTAAATGTTTGATTCGGATGACTCGCTAAAAACATCAAAACGGACAAATCACGTGGAGTTAAATCAATTTCTTTTCCTAATAGAAAAACGGAATGACCTTTAAAATCAATTTCAAGCGCACCAAACCTCTTTCGTTTTTGATGTTGTGACTCGCTTCTTCGTAATACCGCTTTCACCCTTGCCACAACTTCCTCACCTATAAACGGTTTCGCTATATAATCATCTGCACCTTCTTGGAAGCCTTCTAAACGATACTGGATTTCTCCTAGGGCAGTTAACATAATAACAGGGCATTGACTTTGTTCTCTTATTTCCTTTAGTATCGCCCAGCCGTTTTTACCTGGTAGCATGACATCTAATAGCACTAAATCAGGCTGATGCTGCTGAAATTGGGCAATCGCCTCATGTCCAGTAAAACATTGGATAACACTATACTGTGCTTTGGTTAAATATGCTTTCAAAACTTGGCTTATTGCATATTCATCTTCAATAATTAATATTGATTGCATGTTTTGTCACACCTTTTAGGTCTATAATTTAAAATAGTATATCACGCCTTTACGTCAATAATATGTCAGAAAACGTTGAAACTTAATCCTCTCTGTGCAGATGCCTCTTATACACAATGCTTAGTTCTAAAACGAATCTTCATAATATGAAAAAGCTGACCACTACATTCTGTCAGCTTTTTCGTATATGCAATATTGAAATGTAAATCCATCTCCTGAAGGAATTGGATCTCCACAAGATGAAACAGTCCAGCCCTCAAAGGCAGGGAAAAAAGTGTCTCCCTCAAATTCATGATCAATATGTGTAATATATAATTTATCAGCAATCGGTAAGCTAAGTTTAAAAATTTGTTCGCCACCGATGATCATAATCTCAGGTATATTTCCTGCTAAGGCTATTGCTTCCTCTAAACTAGAAACCGTCTCAATTCCTTCAGCATAATAGTCAGGGTTTCTTGTTATCACTATATTGCGTCGTCCTGGCAGTGGGCGTCCAATTGATTCGAAGGTTTTACGTCCCATAATCATCGGTTTTCCCATTGTTTGCTCTTTAAAATATTTTAAGTCGCCCGGTAAATGCCAAGGCATCGCATTTTCATATCCCATCACACGATTTTTATCGAATGCCACAATTAATGAAATCATACTAGTCTCCTCCATAAAGCAAAACATCAACATCTTTTATTTCGTTGGTTTATTCTTTATTTGCTCATTTGCTTTCCCCGTTTATTATTTCATGTTTTTGATGTTTTGTTAACTCTAAACTATTAATAAGCTCAATACAGTATATTTAGCTGAAAATAAGAATGTCGAAAACTGACCACTACAAATACAATAAAACTGACTATTCTAAAAAGTTCAGACGATTTTATAATAGAGTCATACTAACATGAAGGAGTGTTTGGAAAATGTCTATTTTAACAGGGTCAGAGGTTGTAAAACGTGGGATGGCATTAATGCAAAAAGGCGGTGTCATTATGGATGTTGTGAATGCAGAGCAAGCTAAAATAGCAGAGGCTGCTGGTGCTGTAGCTGTCATGGCATTGGAGCGTGTTCCTTCAGATATTCGAGCAGCTGGTGGAGTTGCTCGTATGGCAGATCCACGTATTGTAGAAGAAGTTATGGGTGCTGTGTCCATTCCGGTAATGGCAAAAGCCCGTATCGGCCATATTGTAGAGGCACGTGTATTAGAGGCAATGGGTGTGGATTATATCGATGAAAGTGAAGTATTGACACCAGCCGACGAGGAATTCCATCTGCTTAAAAGTCAATACATAGTCCCATTTGTATGTGGTTGCCGTGATTTAGGCGAAGCAGCACGACGCATCGGGGAAGGCGTGGCTATGCTACGAACTAAAGGAGAACCAGGCACAGGTAATATTGTGGAGGCTGTCAGACATTTACGTAAAGTAAATGCACAATTACGTGCTGTCGTTGCGATGAATGAGGACGAATTAATGACAGAGGCGAAAAATCTAGGTGCTCCATTTGAAGTACTACTCTCTATTAAACAAGAGGGGCGCTTACCTGTTGTAAACTTTGCAGCGGGTGGGGTTGCGACGCCTGCCGATGCCGCGCTAATGATGGAATTAGGAGCGGATGGTGTGTTTGTCGGTTCAGGTATTTTTAAAGCAGAAAATCCTGAAAAATTCGCGCGTGCCATTGTCCAAGCAACAACACATTACCAGGATTACCAACTAATTGCGGAAGTTTCAAAGGAAATTGGCGTGCCTATGAAAGGGATTGAAATCGGTCGGTTAGCACAGGGGGAGCGGATGCAGGAGCGTGGCTGGTAATGAAAATTGGCGTACTTGCTTTACAAGGAGCCGTGACAGAGCATATAAAAGCAATTGAAGCTTGTGGTAGTGAAGCTATTCCCATTAAAACGGCGACTCAATTACAAAGTATTGACGGACTATTATTACCGGGTGGCGAAAGTACAGCCATGCGCCGTTTAATCTATTATGGGAACATGCTCCCTGCCCTTCAAGCCTTTGCAGAATCCAAGCCAGTATTTGGCACATGTGCAGGACTTATCCTGCTTGCCTCTTCTGTCGAAGGTGAAGAAGCGCATATTGGACAGATGAACATCACAGCTCGTCGTAATGCATTTGGCCGTCAAATCCATAGCTTTGAGACACCACTTGTGATTAAAGGGGTAAGCGACAATTTCCCTGCTGTTTTTATTCGGGCACCGAAAATTGCCAGTGTCGGTGAAGGAGTAGAAATCCTTGCGACATTAGACGGAGATATCGTCTGCGCTCGTGACCGTCATCTCCTCGCTTGCTCGTTCCACCCAGAGCTCACAAAGGACTATTCGTTAATGAGCTATTTTATTGAGATGTGTAAGTGATTTTCCTTTTTTGTAAAACGAGTTAATTATTTTTCATAAAAAGATGATAAAAATTGAAACTTATCTCCAGTCTATTCGTATAATATTATATAGTTCTACAGGATAGAACATAGAGGGAGAAATGAAATTTTGGATCATTGAATGAAAAAACTACTTTTTGTTATTTACGCTATTACGATTGCGGATGCTTATTACTCAACCTTATTTGTTGAACCAAAAACGCCGCCACAATATCAAACCGCTCAAGTATCTGTTCAGACTACAATTGCATCAGGTCAGCTGCGGTAGCAAAAAGATCAAAAAGAAATGCATAGCGAAAACCTTGAAAGAGAAATGTTCCTATTCTGAGTACATAGTCTCTATCTTGAACAGAATTGATAACCCAATAATAGAAATATTCGATTTAAAGAATCCTTTCAAATATTTGCTCTTATCAGGCCATCTCCCGAATCTAGGGGTAGATGGCTTTTTCTATATAAGGGAAGTCACCATTTATAGTGCAAAAAAGCCTTGATTTTGATGAAAAAGCACTCATTTTTGGTGAAAAATCAGCCCTTATCACGAGTTACGTTATCAAAAATCATATATTCTTACTACCAAACCTCATCGACTCCTTTGAGATTTTATTCAAGAAAGAGGCTATTCCGGTAGAAAACCAGGTCATTTTCCATCAATTTCTATAAGAATAATGTAGAACTCAGCTCGCTCTCTTTTCCGGCTGGCTCTATAAATTATTACATTCTTATTTTTTTCTCACAAAATTTTCAATACGCATAGATTTTTTATCATATTATTTTTTCTTCTTCGATTTTCAATCGTAAAAAACGCTATTCGACAGGATTCATATACAACTTAAAAATAAATATGTGTCAAAGAGGAAAAAAGTCCTTTTTGGCACATATTTTAAAATAAGTTGTATATCGATTCTGACAAATCGTATAAACACGTATTTTATTTTTAATAAAAATTATTAGAGTCGATGTTGTATTTCTCAATAAAAATAAAAAAAGAACGATTTTCTACATTGAAATTTGGAGCACTGTGCCTCAGTCCGCGAGCTTTCGTCTCAAAATACCTTTTCAGACATCGCTTCCTTTTATACGGCAATCGGTGCTTTTATTGGTGGATGTGGATTATATCCCTCAAGCGTAATATCGTCTGAATTCATCTCGAAAATAGACTTATCTGCTAAAAGCAATTTCGGTAACTCACGTGTATCTCTACTTAGCTGCTCCATCACTTGATCAAAGTGGTTGCTGTAAATATGCGCATCCCCTAACGTATGCACAAACTCCCCTACTTGGAGTCCACATTCTTTCGCGATTAAATGCGTTAATAGAGCATACGATGCGATATTAAATGGTACACCTAAGAACACATCCGCGCTACGTTGATAAAGCTGACAAGATAGCTTTCCACCTGCTACATAAAACTGGAAAAATGAATGACAAGGAGGTAAAGCCATCATATCTACTTCAGCCGGGTTCCACGCTGTAACAATTAGGCGACGAGAATCTGGATTATTTTTAATTCCTTCTATTACATTAGCAATTTGATCAATCGTTTCGCCGTTCGCTGCTGGCCAAGAGCGCCACTGCTTCCCATAAACAGGTCCCAAATCTCCGTACGTTTCTGCAAATGCATCATCATTTAAAATGTTCTCGTTAAAAATCTCCATTTGCTCGTCTACTATTTTTGCGAATTCTGGATCTTTTGCAGCTCGTAGACCAAAATCAGTCATATCCGGACCTTGATATTCCGTGGATTTTACCCATTTTTCAAAAGCCCATTCATTCCATATATAATTTTTATCCTTTATTAGAGTACGGACATTTGTATCGCCCTTTAAAAACCAAAGCAATTCTGTCTTAATTAGCTTAAAGTATGTTCGTTTAGTCGTTAGAAGTGGAAATCCTTTTTCTAAATCAAAGCGCATTTGATAGCCAAATACACTTTTTGTCCCTGTTCCTGTTCGATCTCCCTTTTCAAAGCCATGCTCTAAAATATGCTGACAAAGTTGTAAATACTGCTCCATAATTGACTTCCCTTCAAAAATTACTCTTTTCTATTATACCTTTAAATGAAACAAAAAAAAGCCTGCCTTTCTTAATTTAAAAACACTTACGTGGAATGTATTACACCAATCATATGTATAAACCAAATTTATTACATAAAACTAAAGTGAAAGTGCCCGATTACCGTATCTTGCTCAAATTACATACTTTTTTAAAACCTTTTTGAAAAATCTCTTGGCAACTACCTATACTTTTTCTGACTTCCTCAATGGCGAAAAAATTATGGGGAATCCAACAATTTTTCAAATGAAAAAAAACAGTAAGGATAATATTATCCCTCTTGTACAAACTAAATTCGGGAGGTGAAAAACATGAAAAAAAATAACCAAAATAATCAAAATACTAATGCAGAATTCGGCTATGAAACAGATGTTAACCAGGTGAAACAACAAATTCAACAGGCAGAAGCTAAAAAACAACAAGCCTCAGGATCATTCAATAAAAATGGTAAGCAAAAAATGCCTAGTTCAATGAATGCAGAATTCGGCTATGAAACGGATGTTAACCAGGTGAAACAACAAATCCAGCAAGCAGAAGCTAAAAAACAACAAGCTTCAGGTTCATATGCAAATAATAGTAACCAAAACGGGACAAAATAACTTTATTTATCTTTCCTAACCGGCAATTTATTTTGCCGGTTTTTTTTAGTTAATACAGCTAATCCTTCGCTTGAAAGCTCGCCAATACTTTTTATTACGACGGATATTACAAGTAATAATGAATACGGCGCATCGATGTTTACACCCATTAAAATTTCTAATTTTACTATAGATGTTAAGGAATAAAAAAATAAACGATGTTAAGAATACATTTGTACTACAATTTAAGGAGGATTAATTATGGGAGTCTTATCATCATCACCAACACATATGGATAACTGTATTGAGCTTTGTATTCGTTGTGCGAGAGCTTGTGAAGAGTGTGCTTCAGCTTGCTTACAAGAGCCGGATATACAAGCAAGAATCCACTGCCTTCAGATATTAAATGATTGTGCAGAAATTTGTTTACAAGCAGTAGCGTTAATGTCTCGTAATAGTTCAATGGCTAAGCAATTTTGCAAACTATGTGCAGAAATTTGTGAAGCATGTGCCACTGAATGCGAGAAATTTCAGGATCCACATTGCCAAGAGTGTGCGAAAATTTGTCGTGAATGTGCAAATACTTGCAGAAGCATGGCTTAAAATGACTATTTTTGCCCTCTATATAAGAGGGCATTATTTATATTATTAATGCCGATTTAAACTACTAATTCGGTACACTAATTTATTCGCTGATTTTAAACAAAAAAACTACACATCCAATTGTTGAATTGTGACTAACAATTGGTGGTAGTTTAAAATAAAGGTGTTATTTTAGGACAACCACTTCGGCGGAGTGTTTTTGCTCCAGAGTTCTATTTAATTCGTAATGGTTATTTTTAAATTTTGTATCCCCTATTATATCAACACTTTAAGGTGTATTAGATTTTTAGCATTTGTAATTTTGTATATCTAAGGATATTAAATTGGGGTACTTTTGGGGTACTGAAACTGGAGTAATCAATTTAAAATAATTTTCTTAAGCCGCTCTCTTGAGTGGCTTTTGTTTTTTGACAATAAACAAGCCCTCCATATCTAAACGAAAAGCTTGCAAAAGAATATTAAATACGTTTTCGAATGTCCAAGTTCAAAATTTGGAGCTTTTTGAGTTTGGCATGGGATTGTTTATAAACGCAAAAAAGCCTGCTACCACTACATTTAATAGTGATAACGGGCTTTACATGTTTATTTTGATTTACGTAGTAGATAAATAAGCGCATTACTTGCGAGCTCATCATCAGAATAACTTTTTACTTTAGTCGAATGATCAGAGTGGAATATACCTTCCTTGTATGCACCAGCAATCACCTTTTGTAAAACTACGCGACCAGCTTCAAACTCTTTCTTTGCTGTTGCATTTAGCGTAATTGTTTTGGCTTTCAGTGTGCTTGACTTTGGTGAAGAATAAGGATGGCCAATAAATTTCAAGAAAGATGTAACTTGAGGTTCAGAATACGTTTGTCAATAACAGCAAGGTATATCTTTGTCTGGGCTAAGAAGAAATACTATTATTCAAGTATCATTTTTACTTCTCCAACAACAAAAAAGATATTTTTTTGTTCTTCTCCTAAGTTTGTCTCTTCTAAAGTAATAACTTGTAAATTATTTTCTCTAATTACTTTAATATAATCCCTTAATTCTTTACTATTTTCAATCGGAACCCATTTTTGAAAATTATTATTTCTATTGTAAAAAGATTTATAGCTATCTATATCTTTATGGATTATTAATTCTGATTCCCAAAAATCAAATGGTTTTATCATTAATGTTACTAAGGCATCCTTTAATTTAGGAGGCTTGTTTATTAATAATTCTTTTGTACTATTAATAAGAAAATGTGCTAATTGAATCTGTATTTTAGATGAATATTGTATTAGAGCCCTTGATGCTGGTATGCGAAAATTCCAATAGGAGTCAAGGTAAAAATCAGCAGGGAATTCACTAGTATTTTCCTTAATTATAGACTTTATACTCTTAATTTTTCTTTTAAGCCCTCTTTGTTTCTTCATTATTATCTATCACCTCTTAGTAATTATATACCAGAAAACAGAGTGTTGCGAGAACCGCTCACTCTGTTTTCAGTGACTTTTAAATATCTATATTCCGACCTGGAACAGGTGGTTTATACATTTCACCGTCAAATGGATCCATACTCCCCAAATGCTTACCATTTTTATCATATACTTCTATATCGTGATGAGTATTATCCCATTCATAGTATCTCTTTTTACTTCCTGAAAGACCATTTGTTTTTGTTACACCTCTATATGCTTTAAAGCTCTTCCAAACATCACTGTAATTCTTGATTCCGTTACCTAAAAGTGAAATTACTACTCTCTTGCCAAAAGTTTCGCCGGCTTTTTTTAATGTATTTTTAACAAGGAATCTTGTAAGTGTCCCAATAGCAATTGGAAGAATTGGTAATGCATACGGTTGTATTTCAGCTTCATTATTAATACTTGAGTCAATTAAAGACACACTAAACCCTTCACTTATGCCGTCTCCTTTGACGACAGAATTTTCATCAAATTGAGTATTTACAAATACTTCTTGTGTTGAATTATATGTATGTATACCTTGTGATTCACTAGCACTAACAAGATTCGATGAAATAAAACTAAAAACTAAAGTAAAACAAATTATAGGTACAAAACTTTTAATAAAGATAGTCTTCATAATTATTTACTCCCTTCTAATTGTTTTTCTTATTTGTTATAACAAATTACTTATCCTCGAGTTGCCCTTATTATACTGATATTAATTCCGAAATTTCAAAGTTTATTTCCTAAAATTCCCATTCTGTGCCTACTTTTATTTTTTTCGGTGCCACCTCAATAAAATGCAAAAAAGCACGCTACCACTGTAATAGCGATAACAGGCTTCAACTCATTTTAATTTAATTTGCATATTGTATAGCATTGTAATTACTTCTTCACGAGTTGCTGGACGTTTAGGGTACGTACCATCAGATATACCATTTTCCTTTGCCCATGCTACCGCTTTTTCTGCCCATTCAGACGGCTTTGCATCCTTTTCGTAAGTTGGTTTTGTCCCTGGTGGTTCCTGCTTTTTAACTGGTTTTTTCAAATTATCTAAAGCAACTTGTACACGTTGCTTCAATGATTCCCAACGACTTTCAGACAAGATTCGATGCGGACAATATTTACCTGACCAATCTTGATGCTTTTTCACACGATCAATTCCCCAGCCATACTGATAGAGTAATTTTGCAATATATTGTACTTCGTTTTCTTCAGCTTTTTCATATCGCTCGCCACCACTTTTGCTGTAGCATATCTC
>NZ_JBAFWZ010000019.1:0-59993 GCF_036662795.1 Lysinibacillus sp. 54212 | reverse complement strand
TATTGTTAACGTTTTGCTTGTTCAGTTTTCAAGGTTCATTTTGTTTCGTTGTCGCATCATGTCCTGGCGACTCTTAATATATTATAGGCATATCAATAAAACGTCAATACTTTTTTATTAAAAAATATTATTTTTTTATCATTAATTAATAACTTCCTATATAATGCACATTAAATTTAATTGAATTTTAACTACAGTATTAATTATAATAGCAAAAAAAGCGTGGTAATTCACAAGAGATTTTATTAAACCCTCCCTACATTTTTTTAATAATCTCTACTTTTTAAATTTCACGTTTTTATACTTTTGCCTAAAATGAACCGAAATTTAGTATACAGATTTTAACCTCATAAAAAAGATCGCCTCCGAAAAAGGCGATCTCTCTTATAATGCTCTTAGTATTAAACCGACTGATGAATAGATGATGACTGTCGCAAAGAGCGCTGTCATATGGAACAAGGAATAAGCAAACATTCGATTTGCCCATTTTTTCCCTTCCATTTTGCGATAGCCAACAAAGCTTAACCATAACCAAGCAGCACCTAACACAAAGGAAACTAGTGTCAACCCAAGGCTAAGCGGTAAAAATAAAAAGCTTGTTAAAATAAGTAATATTAAGTAAATATTCGTTTGAATGTATGTGCGGCGCTCCCCTTTTGCCACTGGTAGCATAGGGATATTCGCTGACGCATAATCGTCACGCTTGCGAATAGCGATTGCATAAAAATGCGGCATTTGCCAAATAACAACGATAATAAATAACGCCCAGCAGGCTGGATGCCAAATATCTGGGGCAACTGCTGCCCATCCAATGAGTGGCGGCATCGCACCTGAAATACTTCCGACTTCTGTATTCCAAATTGTTCGGCGCTTCGTCCACATTGTGTACGGTACCACATAGAAAAACACACCAAGAAACCCTAGGAATGCAGCAAGTGGTGTTGTTAATGCAAGTAGAACAATTCCTGAGATTAAAAGAGTAACCCCAGCAGCTAGTACTGTCTTAGCATTAAGCTCTCCCGTTACGGTTGGTCGGACTTTCGTGCGTTGCATTACCGCATCAATATCACGATCATACAAGTTATTAAACGTTCCCGCAGCCGCAATAACAAACGCTGAACCAACTACTGCAAAAATAAAATTCCAAATATTATCGATAAAGCTTAATTCATACGTAAATAATGCAAGCATCAATCCAGCGATCATCGGGATTAAGTTTGACTTAATGATCCCAGTCTTTACTGCTTGTCCCCACAGCTTCGAATAAGATTGCTTCTCCATCTCTCTATTATTAATACTCCCTCATATAGTCACTCTTGCTAGTATACCCTAAACAACTAGGTCAGTTCCATTATAGCAGACTTTTTTCTCACAACTGACACAAGTTGTACAGTATTGAGAGGGGAGAGTTGCTTTTTGTGAGGATGCGGGTTTTGTGTGGATACGGCTCGCCTTTGGTGCGGATACGGCACGCTTTTGTTCGGATGGACTCTGCTTTTGTGCGGATGCGACACGCTTTTGTTCGGATGGACTCTGCTTTTGTGCGGATGCGACACTCTTTTGTTCGGATAGACTCGCCTTTTGTGCGGATACGACCCGCTTTTGTTCGGATGGACGGCTTTTGTGCGGATACGACCCGCTTTTGTTCGGATAGACTCGCCTTTTGTGCGGATACGGCTCACTTTTGTGCGGATGGACTGCTTTTGTGAGGATACGACCGCCTTTGGTGCGGATGCGACACTCTTTTGTTCGGACGGACTGCTTTTGTGCGGATGCGACACTCTTTTGTTCGGATAGACTCGGCTTTTGTGCGGATACGGCACGCTTTTGTGCGGATGGACTCTGCTTTTGTTCGGATGGACTCTGCTTTTGTTCGGATGGACTCTGCTTTGGTGCGGATACGACACTCTTTTGTTCGAATGGACTGCTTTTGTGCGGATACGGCTCACTTTTGTTCGGATAGGCTCGGCTTTTGTGCGGATACGGCACGCTTTTGTTCGGATAGACTCGCCTTTGGTGCGGATACGGCTCAACCTTTTGTTGGGATAAACTCTCCTTATAGAACTACTTCCAATTCATTTTGAGAAAGTCGCCTATGCTTCCGCTCTCCGTTGCATATTTTTCCCTCTAAATTAGATATTTCTCATAGGAGGGCTTTGGAGATTTGAATAAAATTAACTATATATCTTCACAATTTAAAATGAGTACGAGTGGACTCTATTTCACCTAGAAAAGGAGGTAACGTTTATGCTTTACACATATGCTGTTTGTGATATTTGCGGAAAAGTAGTGGATATTGCAATGGGTGAGGAAGCTTACAAGGAAACGAAAAAAGCAGTTTGTATGATGTGCGAAAGCTGCTGGGAAACCTTTTTAGATAAAACGGATGACGACCTAGAGGATTTTTTCGATGGAAAGAAGTAAGAAAAAATAGAGAGCATATTAGTGACGCACTCTATCACTAATATGCTTATTCAGCCTCGACCAGGAGAACAACTAGAGCGCTTTAGTCGAAACTATTTTCAACCTTTTCATTTTTATAGTGGTGCTTACATATTCCATAATATTATAATTAACTTAAAAGATACTGCCTAATAATCGAAGCAATAACATAAATTTACACCACAATCATATAGAGGTGAATTCTATGCTCGAAACATACAACCCAACAGATTTGACGCTTCAACGAAAATACCTGCAGCGCTTCCAACGAGTTGTTATATTGCAAATTATTCCTGGATTTTTTAATGAGGAGGGAGCGAAGCACTATTTTGACTATGCAGTTTATGCAGAAGAAAATAATCGTTGGTTATTAAAGCCAATCGCTTATGAGCATGCCAATCAACAGCTAATCATGATCTATGAAGATTTCGCTGGACAGCCATTGCCCTATTTAATTCAAAAGGGCATACCAGTAAATCAATTCTTATATATTGCCATTGAACTTGTAAATGCTCTTATTAGTCTTCATCAAAAGGGACTGCTAATTGGGCATTTAAACCCAAGGAATATTCTAATACATTCGACTTCCTTACAAATAAAGCTCGTTTCAGCATCTATGCTAACGAAATGGAACGCTAATACAGAGAATGCAGTAGAATTAGCCGTTTCTACGGAGGAGCTACCGTATATTGCTCCTGAACATACGGGCCGACTTCCGATTGAGGTAGATGAACGCTCTGATTTATATGTGCTTGGTGTACTCTTCTACGAAATGATTTCAAAGAAGCGTCTATTCAATGCGGACAATTCAGTGGATTGTATTTTTGATATTTTAACGAAAAAGCCGGATTTCACCCATTTCGAAAAAGAGAATGATTTGAAGATTTTAAAGATGATTGTAGAAAGGTTACTAGAAAAAAATCCAGACAACCGTTATCAAAGTGCAGTCGGCTTAAAGAAAGACTTAAAGCGTGTTAGGCAGCAATTAGCCGATGGTGTGAATGAAATTTTATTCCCACTTGGGCAGGATGATAAAAATTTGCAGCCTAAGCCTTCCACTAAGCTATACGGAAGAGACGATGAAAAAGCAATATTAAGCAGAACCTTCGCTAGAGTCCAAGCAGGTGAAAAGCAAATCGTCTTTATAAACGGCACGTCAGGCTGTGGAAAGTCTGCGCTAGCACTGGAGCTGCAAAATGACGTCGCGATGACGAAGGGCTATTTCGTTAGTAGCAAATATGATCAGCTTCCAAACCAAGAAACATTTTCACCTATTATTCAACCGCTTAGAAGGCTGTTAAAGCAAGTATACGTTGAAGGAGAAGGTGCTATTGTGCAGTTCCAAAAAGGGCTGCAGGGAGCAGACTTTATGATAACCGAAAGCTTATTATCATTAATTCCTGAATTAAAATGGTTTTTATCGGACAATACAGAATTGCTGAAAGAAAATTACCATTACACCCTGCAATTAAACGCCTATATATTTGCATCCATCAAAAAAATATTAGCCATCTTCTCTCGTCAGCGAATACCAATCGTCTGGGTAATCGATGATTTACAATGGGCAAACGCGATTACAGTCGATATTATTAAGCAAATATATGAGCAGCATCAAGGCGGATACTTTTTATTAGTCATTACGGTCCGAAACGATGAAGCAAGCATGCTGGAGCCCATTACAGAATGGCAGCAGGAGCTAGAATCTTTTTGTGCAGTTTATCCTCATTACTTATCTCCGCAGGATGTATCGGAGTGGCTAGAGGATTCATTAAAAGCAAAGTCCCCTTTTATAAGTGATGCAGCCCAGAGACTGTATCACATCACACAAGGGAACGCCTTATTTATGAATGAAGTATTTCGGGTTCTCCTAAATTCTAGAGCACTTTATTTCGATGCTGGCGAAAACATATGGAAGTTTGATGGGCAAAGAGTACAAAATACGATCTTCAATCAGGAGCTATTGGGCTTTATTAGTAACCGAATCGAGATGCTTTCTCCAAAAGCACAATCGATACTACAGGTTGCTTCCTGCTTTGGACGAGAATTCGAATTAAAGCTATTACTTAAGCTAGTCGAGCTACCTCCATATGAGTTAATTGACCAGCTAGAGGAAATGATTCAACAAGGGTTTATTATAGCGCGCGACCACCACTTTAAATGGAAAAATTCCGTAGCATTTGAGGATGGTCTTCAGCTTGCCGAGGTCAAATTCCAATTCGTACATGACCGTATCCAGGAAACTGCCTATGAGGCGCTATCACAGAAAAAACGAGAGGAAATTCACTATAAGATCGGTCAACTGCTTATAGGAATAGACGAGCATATAGAAGAAAGCGACTATTTACAAGAGATTGTTCGACAATTTAATTATTGTAACGGTCGATTATCGCTCGCAGAGAACCAGCAGTTAGCGATTTGGAACTATACTTTAGGCGTTAGACTGAAAAATGCCGGTTTATTTAAAAATGCCCTGCAATTTTTCGTTGCGAGCTTGAAGCTATTACCTTCAAATCATTGGGTTAGCATGCGTGAAACCGCACTCGAAATTTATACTAGCTTAGGAGAGTGCGAGTATTTAGTAGGCGATTATCAGGATTCTAAAAAGCATATTGAAGAGGCCTTAGAGCATACAGAAACAGTGCTCGAGAAGCTCATCATCTATCGCCTAATGACGCTTATTTATATTGAATCTGAAAGCTCAGAGCTAGTAATCAATGCTGGCTTCGCTGCCTTTGAGCTATGCGGTATGAGCATTAGCCGTGAACCGACCAAATTACAAGTTTTAAAAGAGGTTTTACTGTTAAAATGGGAGCTGAAAAATGTATCAGACCAAAAGCTCTTCAACCTACCAGCCATCGACGAGCAGGAGATGGATGTATTAATTCAAATAATGATTTACATCGTAACGGGTACCTATAGAATGAACCCGAATTTAACCGGTATGTTAATCCTACGAGTGTTTCGTTTACAGCTAAAATACGGGGCCACAGCAGAAAGCGCCATGGTGTATATGAATTATACCCTTATACTGATTTCTGGATTTAATGATATTAAGCAGGCGATGCGTTTTGGCAAATTGGCGATGTCTCTAGCGGATAATCAGAGCACTATGATTATTAAGGCACGTATTTATTTTACGTACGGCATCTTTTTAAATCATTGGGAGGAGGATTATGAATCAAGCATTCGAATTATGCGTCTGACGCAACAATACTGCGAGCAAGTAGGACTCAAATATCAAGTAACGGTGACCTCTTGTTTTTTATGTGCTACAAGGCTTGCAAATGGCGCTTCACTGAAAGAATTAGACGAGGAATTACAATATCAGCAGGATCGCTATGCGGAAATTCCCCATATATTATCGAGTGATTATTTAACAGAATTTCAAAGCTGGATTTCAGCGCTGCGCAATCCAGATACCATGCCCGATTGGGATAGCCATATTACGCTAAAGGATGAGGAAATGGTCGTAGGGATGCACTCTATCCTACGTTTACAAATGGCTTATCTGCTTCAAAATGAACAGCAGGCTGCCCTTATTTTAGAAAATATTTCTACGTCCATTGATACGATGACCTCCCTACCAACTGCACCGAGCTATTATTTTTACCGCGCACTTTGGCAGTTTGATTTTTTAAAGCAGCCTCGGAAGCATCGAGAAAAACGTCGTCAATATGTAACTGAAATTAATGAAAGCGTTCGAAAGTTTAAAAAGTGGGCAAAGGTGGCGCCTCATATTTATGAGCATTTATATATGCTGCTTCTAGCGGAAAATTGCCGTATGAAAAAATTAGACGGAGAAGCCCTACTCTATTTTGACCGTGCCATTCAGCTAGCAAAGGTAAATAAATTCCCGCAGGACGTCGCGATTATTTACGAGCGCGCGGCCAAATATTATGAGGGGTTTAAGGATATACCCAAAACAAGCGACTATATTACACGCGGTATTAAAGAAATGCGAAGATGGGGTGCTGAAACAATCGCCCGCAAATGGGAGGTGCTTTACGGAGAATACGTTCAAATTCAGCTGCAAAAGCAAGAGTATGCCTTATCCTTCGATATGATTACAGTACTAGAGGCTACACAATCATTGGCAAAGGAAGTACGAATGGAGGACCTATTACAAAAGCTGCTGTTTTCTCTGTTAAAGCAGGCGAATGCAACAAGCGGATTTTTTATTCGTTTCCAGCACGGTCGACTTCATGTTCAGGCAATGGCACAGGCAGAGGACATGCAATTCAAGTATTATAACCCTCCTGTCGAGCTTGTTTCACACATTAAAATGATTGCTGAACTGACTTTGCAAAGCAATGAACCGGTTATTATTTCTAATACACAGAAAAGTCCCCTCTTCTCGCATATTAAGATGGATACAAAGTCGATTTTATGCTTACCTGTGCACCATAAAGGGGAAGTAAAGGCGCTACTTTATTTAGATAACGCATTGTTACAAAACGCCTTTAACTCTACACAGGTCGAATTATTGACGATGATTTCTACACAAATTGCTGTATCGATTGAAAATGCAGAAATTTATCAGGATTTAGAGCAGCGTGTTGAAAATCGCACAAAGGAGCTTGGTGAAATCAATTTACATTTAAAAGAAGCGAACGAAAAGCTTGAAATGAATGAGCTAGAGCGAAAAAAATTGCTGCATAGCATTTCTCATGAGCTCCGTTCACCGATTACTTCTTCACTCGGCTATATTGAGGCCATTTTAGACGGACTTGTAACGACTGAGGAGGAGCAACACCATTATTTAATGCGAAGCAAGGATCGATTATTATCGTTAAATTTATTAATTCAAGACTTATTTGATTTAGCCAAGCTCGAAGCCGGGCGCTTAGAATATTCGTATTCTAAGGTGGCTGTACAAGATTTTTATGAGCAGCTTGCCATTTCCTATGGAGAGGACGTCCAACGGGCCAACTTAACCTATAAAACGGATGGTCACTTCGAACAAGAGACGTATATTTTAATTGATATAAATCGAGTGAAGCAGGTTGTCACGAATATGATTATGAATGCGATTAAATATACGAAGCACGGTGAGATTTCATTTAGGATGATGACGACAGATGAGGATTTAATTTGCGTTGTAGAGGATAGCGGCATCGGCATCCCAGAGCAGGAAATTCAATTTATATTCGACAGCTACTATAGTGCATCTAATATTAAAAACTCAGACTCACACGGCATCGGCTTAGCCATTTGCAAAAAAATCATCGAACAGCATCACGGCAAAATTTCTGTGGAAAGCATTGAAAAGCAAGGCTCACGCTTTAGCTTCAAGCTGCCGCTGATGAAGGAGATGGAGTAACGAAAATCCCTTACGCTATGCGTTTAGTTTTTGCAGCTTGCACAAATAAATGGCGAACAGGAGGCTCTATCTCGAATTTATAACGCTGCCATAGTCGTTGATTGGTATGGAAGGCGGCGACTCAAGCAAGTACCCTATCTAAAAATGATAGGGTACTTATTATTTGGCGTTTATTGCGCTTCATAGCGAACCATTGTCCACATGCTGATATCTACGAATCCTAATCGCTTATAAATACTTCCCGCCGCCGGATTATCATAAAATAAACATAGAGATTTTCCTTCCCCTAATAATTCACTGCAGAGCTTTTCCATACATAGTGTTGCATACCCTCTTTTTTCATACCCGGGTTTCGTCCCCACGCCTACAATCATAGCAGACTGGGAATTTTCTGCTGTGGTCGATGCAGAGGCAACCATAACACCATGCTGATCTCGTACAGTATACGTTCGACCTGTTTTATACTGTTCAGCTCGCTCCCTCCCTTGGACACTAAACGTCCCTTGTGCAAACTCAGGTATAGACTTTAGCATTTCGATATTTTCCTGATAAGAGGAAGGCAATAAATAATGCGTATGTTGGAATCTTTCTTCATCTATTTCATAGCTTAATTTTGTACATTTCGCATAATACGTTTCACTATATCTTCTAACCGATCTGTGAATAAGCGGATGCAGAGGCTCGATTAAATGCTTTAAGCCACTAATCTCCACCCGATTTGGATTTTGATTAATAATGTCAGCAAATCCTTGCACATCATAAGTAGACTCACAGTATGGAATATAGTTTTGATCATAACGTAACAGCACGGCAACCAACTGATCATTTTGGAATTGTCCCCAAATGTCCTGAATATCTGAATCGTAACCGTACGCTTCAATATCCCCAATAATAAAGAGATTTTCTGCAGGCTTAGAACTAATAAGCGCCATTACTGCCTCGTGGTCCTTGCTGTTTAGCTTTCTGATCATGATTGTTCCCCCTACTTTTTCAATTTCCTATGGTTAATTTTGTTAAATTATAGCATATTGATATTTTTATGGGTTGAGTATAAAAAATCGGGGGGGGTGCTATATGCACCGCACACTACACTCCGAGCGGACGCTTTCCGCGGGCTTGGCTTCAATCTCCTCGTCACTTCGTTCCTGCGGGGCTTTCAGCTCAAGCTCATCCCGCTGGAGTCGCCGCTCTCCGTTACGTGTGCTAAAATTGCAAAAATAGTTCTGGATATATCACTTATACACCTCTGTCTCGCAACCATTTTTCCAATTTACCTCGCATACGGTCATACCATTGTGAACTTAAGGCAAATTTTTTACCATTATATTCATAGAAACCTTTTTTATAATATCGAACATAACCTTGTTGATCCATTATTTGCTGGTTAATATTAGCTGTCACTGTGACCTCTTTTAATACTGGAAAATTCATATCAAATGTCTGCTTACTATACCGAGCATCTGCTAATCTTTCAATGTCTTCAGAAGATAATAAACCATGCCTTAGCATAAAAGGAAAGGCTGTTTGAATAAGTTCCCCTATTTTCATCGTAGGGCGGTTGCTGAACTTTCCAGAGTACTCCGTTGAAATAGCGTTTACAGTTGGTGGTCTATCAGGAACTGTAGGTATGGTATTCTGCTCCCGCATTCTAGGTTTAGGTAGTTGCTTTTCTGGTGACTTTGACACTGTTCTCTCGTCGTAAATTGGATGGAATAGCTTTATCAGTTGTACACTTCGCATAAATAGCTCTGAAGTATCCGCAACATTAGAAGAGTGATTTAATATCGGCGTTAATATTTCTTCATCAAAACTCTCATTAGCAATAAATCGAACGCTAAAATTGAATTGAAAGGTTTTTAAAATTCCTTCTATAGCCACTAACACTGGCCGAATTTCTTCTAAATAGCTATTATGTACTTTAGGTGATGTGAAAATAATCTCTCCCTCTCTTACTTGAAAATAGCCATATAAACAAATAACTGTTCGAAGTATTTTTTTAGCAATTCGAGCAGCTGTATCTGTTTTATTTCCATACGATAATCCACCCTCGTGAAATGCCACATCCACTGCGTACATTTTTTGAAGTTGTCCTTGCTGTAGCTCAATACCGAGCACATCAATCTCTGCCTGACGAATCGTTTGTAAGATAGATGCCGAATTTTTAAAAAGAGCGATCTTATATTCTTTTTGAAAATAGTCACTTGCAAATCCAACAACACGTTCAATTTCCTGTAGATTTTCCAGCTCCCATGACGCAATTGATGGCTTCCAATTTGCTTGAACAACCTGACATTTCTTTATGTGCTTTAACCAAGAAGTAATGAGTGATTCACCAATTTCCAATTTCATATTAACCCTCCACTAACTGCCTTATTTAGGAAGATAATAACACATAAATATGCTGCTGTGTCTTAGCGTTTTTCCGGCTGTTAACGGTTGATAGCTTAAGGATGGTTAACAATGAAAAGAAAAGCATCTCTACCCTAAAGTAGAAATGCCTAAAATCTTTGTCACTCGCTCAAAAATTTCATATAAAGGGCGTTCGGCATACGCAATTTCTAAGCCATCACAAACAAGTGCATCCTCCTGAAGAGCGAAGGCTTTATCCCCTACAATAAATCTAACCACCCTATTCGTGCCAGTAATTTGATGCTGATCTAACTGCACTTGTACGTCTTTTGAAATACGGCGGAACATCTTTAATAATTCAAGCTCTCTTCCTTGGACAAAAAGCTCCACAAACTCATCTGCCAAATCAAAGCTTTCTATATCAACAATAAAAGGTGTCACCCATTCATAAGGCTCTTTCAAAAGCAGCGTATGTGACTCTATATGGTCTAAATAAAACTTCACTTCGGTTGCATTACTTTGTATAAACTGAGCATTCGTAATCGTATGCACTCCTTGATCTTTGCCAATCGCTATCTGCTTAACAGCCTCGTATCCTTCCGGCAATGATTCATTTTCTAACGTGATAAATGTAGAAACGGAATCCTCTACTAATGCCTCCGGATTCACAATATTTCTTTCATGCACAACAAGCACGGTGCCTTCCTGCTCCTGCAAATAGCTCATTGCACCTCTTGGTAAAATACCTTCACGTTGCAATTCGTCGGCGTTTTTATGCAGTAAATTATCGATGACTTCTTCTACAAGTCCTGTGTGATGCGGTAAAAACGGAAGACCTCCGATATTGACTTCCCCAATGCTCTCATATAGTGGATGCTTACGGTACTCCTTTTCATTATTCCAAGGAAACAGCACGTATGCCCCAAAAGCCGTTCGCTCGTATTTACCACCCTGTTTCACGACAATCGAATCCCGGTAACGGTGCATCGTGTTAATATCCTCTTCCATTGGTCCAGGTTGCCCCTCTGCATTAATCCGGTACTTCGCATCAAAAATATATTGGAATAAATAATCTTTCCCCTTCTTCGCAATACTGAGCATCGAATCTGGATTTTGCCGCACTGTAGGCAAACTGTTCCCCGTATTATATTGATAGCGAAGTGTTACCTCTTCTTCTGTTATTGGGTGCTTAAACCTACGAGTAGCCGTTTGATTTTGCTTTAAGCTCACATATAAGCCACCACGGTCCACCCTTACAATATCCTGCTCTAAGCCAATACATTTCTTCGCTAAAATTTGCCCGAGCTTGAGGAATGTCCAGTATTCATAAAGTGTCGCAATATCCTTAACCGACATTTTATAAATATCCCCGTGCAGCACAAGACTTTGTGAAAGAATAGCATAGATTTGAAAGACTTCCCGGTAGCCCGTTCCCATCTGCATGACTAAACTATATACAGAACGGTCGAGCTGCCCAACCTGCTTCCATAGGGGTTTTCGTAAATGAACACAGATTCTTTGCTCCATATGCTCTAACAGCTGTAGCAATGCCCGATCCGGATTCACTTTTCGAGCTTTACACGATTTCAACACTTCTTCCTTTACATGACCAACCCGCGCCCGAATTCGTTGCATCGACCATTTTACATAGCGATTTTCGTGTGTATCATGGGTTTGTTGCTTCTTGACGAGCAAGCCTTTTTCCGGCATCACCGTTCGATTCGCTAACGGCAAACCATTCGCCACATCCACAAAGCGATGTGCATTCTTACGTAAATACGCCCGTCCCTTACTATCCTGTTTACGCAAACGGTCGCCGCGTACTTCCTCATACGTTGTCACAAGCCTATGATGTGGAAACCGTTCAACATTATTAACTGCCTTTATGTACTCATCAAAATGCTCCCTCAAAATACGATAAAACTCAGTCAGTGACGGTTCTTTATATTGCTTTCGACTTGCACGTAAATGAGTACGACGAATAAAACTAAACGCCAAATTATAAATTTCTGCATTCACTTCATCGAGTAGCGCCGTATAATCCTTTTGATAATCCAGCTTTGTCGGAAACACTTCAATGGTGAATGAAAAAAGCTTCTGACCATTTTTGTGGATCTCCATCGTCGATAAACCGACTTCATTTCGAAAATGAAGATTCCCAGTTAAAATATCTGACCTTGAAAGCTTGGTGACGGCATTTCGAAAGGGCTCATATTCATGATAAAAACTAAAAATATCCTTCGTTTTCGGTGGAGGCAAAATAATGAGCTCATAATTGCCATTCTCGAAAAAAATCGGTGCCATTGTATTCGGCTCAAAAGGTGTTAACTGCTCTCTTTCCGTATGATATATTTGCACATCGGCATCGATGGCATCTGTAGAAAATGTCATCGGTATGAACCCCGATGCGGAACGATGCTTTCTTGTGTCGAGTTTCCCTTTCAATACAACGGTTACCTCCGTCGTCTCAATGACTAATATTTCTATTTCTTTTGTCGTTTGGAGCATGGTATCTCCTCCTTACGATATCCAAAATGACGTGAAGCTATCTTTATGTAATCGTTTCAGCATCTCCGCCACTTTTTTAGCACTACGTGGATAAGGTGCATCTTCTGACACTGCTTTATCCTTCTCATATGCTTCTCCTGCAAACTGCTCAAATAAGTTTTTGAGCAAGTCTTCTACAGTCGAATCCGCACCAGAAATACGCGGTAAAATCTTTTGCATCACACAAAAATCGAAGGCTTCGTTTTCAGAAAGCAAATTCATTTCATCGTTATACAGCATGTAGAAGCAAATTTCATCACGTACACGATAGCCGACCTGTGCATAAATTGTTTGTAACTGTTGATTAATTAACTCAAGCTGTGTTGAAACTTTTTGGACAAGCTCCTTATTTTGTGGATAAGCCTGCTTTAAATACAGATACTTTGATTCAAATTGCTCGTTCCCTACACGGACTGCAGCTACCTCTTCTGTTTCCTGCTCAAACATATCAAAGTTGGTTAATCTAATATCATTAAATTCAATTGTATTCGCACGATCTAGCACCTTTTTACTGAACGGATGCGTCGTCTCATCCATATTCACCGTCCCGATGATGTACAAGTTATTCGGCAACGAAAACTCCCTATCATTCGTTGTCACAAGTGTCGAGGAAACCACTTCTCCATCCTCACCCACTCGGCGGCTCTCCATAATACTTAAAAACTCACTCAAATAATACTCCACTCGCGCCAAATTCATCTCATCCAGCACAACAAAATGCGGAAGCTGCGGATTATCATGTGCCCGCTTCACCATCTCCGTCAGCTGCCCCTCCACAAACTCATCCTGCAAATTTTTATACCCAAGTAAGTCCGAACTATCACTCCAATCCGGACGCACCGAAATCAACTTAAACTGCCCATCCTCCTCCGTTGCCCCCACACTCTCCGCAAACAACTGCACAATCTTCGTCTTCCCCGTTCCCGAAATACCGGAAATAATAACGAACGGTTTACTGCGGAGGGAGAGGTATAGGTTCGCGATGTTTTCCTTGGAATAGAGGAAGCCTCGGGAGGTTAGGTAGGCGTGGGTGTGGGAAGGGAGGTTTTCTAAGTGAACATTATCCACTATTACTTCACCTTCTTCATTCTCATTATCAATGCTTAAAAGCACATCTAAATTAGTATATTTAATAGGATTTCCTGAACCTTTATGAATAGAACTAACATCTAGACCAAGTAATTTATTTCGAGTTTCATGGTCTGTAACTTTTCCATGTAAAATATACCTAGACGGCGTTCTTTTCGGTATCTCTTCTTCATAACCCTCAAAATCATATACTTCAATAATTTTATTTGTATAAACTGCACAATAGTACTGAATATCACGTGTATCTGTCTTTTCAAGAGAAGCTACCCAACTACGACTTGTCGCTTCATATAATTCTTTAGGTGTCATACCCTCTCGATAACTTCGATTTATTTTAATTAAAACTACATCTTCAATTTGCAGCAAAAATATCACCTCTATTTTGTATATTTCTAGATAGAATTGATAGATCCTTCAAATCCCTCTAACCATTCACATTATTTAATTATAATTCATAATTAACCCAAAATTCCTTAATTATCTTTATTTATCTAGTTCCTTTCTAATATCGTTAACACCCTTTTTATCCACATCAGCTATATATTCATCCACATAGTAAGGCCACTCATTAATTACGACCTTTTGATCTTCATGCCCACCATCTAAATCCATAAAGATTACCTTAACCTCTTCTTCAGCTATTACACTCGTCACTAATCCATGTTGAATAGTTATCACAATTTCTTTCATTCCACTCACTCCTTTACTGAACACACTAAAAGGATCTTGAAAGATCGTAAAGCATTTTGTAATGCATTACTTTAAGCTGCATGCTATAAAAGAGTTCGGTATAATATTTTTATATAGGAAAGGTTGGGGTATTTGTATGAAAAAAACAGTGCACGTAGTTGGAGCTATTATTGAAAACGACAAAAAAGAAATCTTCTGTGCGTTAAGAAGCCCTGAAATGTCGTTACCAAACTATTGGGAATTCCCAGGTGGAAAAATTGAAGAAAACGAAACACCTGAGCAGGCACTTGCTCGTGAAATTAAGGAAGAGTTTAATTGTGAAATAACAGTTGGTAATAAGGTAGAAGATACAACTTATGAATATGAAAAAGTCATTGTTCGCCTTGAAACATATCAGTCAACTATTTTAAATGGTGTACCTGTTGCCTTAGAGCATGCGGAAACAAAATGGGTACCACGTAATTTGTTAACATCTCTAGATTTTGCACCAGCAGATATTCCAGCAGTTGAGAAATTAGCATCTGAAAAATAATCATTGAAGGTCGGTGGTTTAGAAATGGAACAATTAAAGAAAAAACTTGAGAACTCTTTGCATAAAGGATTTATCGATCAAAACAAACCAGTTTCTGCCCAATTTAAACCGAAGTTACTTACAAATAAAAAGCATGAAAATGTTCTATCAACACTTTTACAAGAGCTAAAAACATGTAAAACATTTATTTTTTCTGTTGCCTTTATTACAGAAGGTGGACTAGCTACATTAAAAACGATGCTGTATGACCTTGAAAAGAAGGGCATTCAGGGGCGTATTCTTACTTCTACATTTCTAAGCTTTAATCAGCCGAAAATGTTTAAAGAGCTATTGAAATTAAAGAATGTAGAAGTGAGACTATCTGGTGCAAAAGGGTTCCACTCGAAAGGCTATATTTTTGAGCATGATCATTACTATTCGCTTATTGTTGGAAGCTCAAATTTAACAGACAGTGCATTGAAGGCTAATTTTGAATGGAATGTATTCTTAACCTCTTTAGAGGATGGCGAAGTAATACATCACTTTAAAAATCAATTTGAGGAGGCTTGGGAGGCTTCTACACCCCTCTCCGAAGAATGGATTACCGATTATCAAGTCAAATATAATCTTGAAAATCCGAAGCAGTTTCCATCTCAAATTGTTCGATCCCAACCACTTTATACGACTAACAAACTACGAGATGCTTTAGAAATTAAACCAAATAAAATGCAAGAAGAAGCACTAGCTCAATTAAAAGCATTACGAGCTTCAGGGGCTACAAAAGGATTAATTATTTCTGCTACAGGTACAGGTAAAACCTATTTATCTGCTTTTGATGTTCGAAATGCTGGTCCAAAACGGATGTTGTTCATTGTGCATAGAGAACAAATTCTAAAAAAGGCGATGTCAGATTATCGTCAAATTTTAGGTGGTAATGATGAGGATTTCGGTATTTTATCTGGAAACTCAAAGGACTTAAATGCTCGCTATTTATTTGCAACAGTTCAAACAATCTCTCGTGATTCATATTTACAACAATTCGCAAAAGATCACTTTGATTATGTTTTAATTGACGAAGTTCACAGAGCTGGTGCAGATTCATATTTAAAAATCATTAACTATTTTGAGCCAAAGTTTTTATTAGGTATGACTGCCACGCCTGAACGAACAGATAACTTTAATATTTTCGAGCTTTTTGACTATAATATCGCCTATGAAATCCGCTTGCAGGCTGCTCTAGAGGAAGACATGCTATGCCCATTCCATTACTTTGGCGTGACTGACTATGAAATGGGTGAGGAAGTTATTACAGAAACAGCTTCACTTCAAAAATTAATTGCGAAAGAACGCGTAGACCATATTATCGACAAAATATCTTACTATGGTTTTTCTGGTGATAAAGTTCGTGGGCTAATGTTCTGTAGTTCAAAGGAAGAAGCTCGCGAGCTATCTGCCATTCTAAATTTACGAGGCTATAAAACTTCCTTTCTGACTGGAGATCACTCTCAGGATGAACGGGAAAAAGCAATCCAACTATTAGAATTTGGTGAGCTAGAGTACATTCTTACTGTTGATATTTTTAATGAAGGGATTGATATACCATTTATCAATCAGATAGTGATGCTTCGTCAAACACAATCAAGTATTATATTCATTCAACAACTTGGTCGCGGATTAAGAAAACACAATGAAAAAGATTATGTTACAGTCATTGATTTTATCGGAAACTATAAAAATAACTTCTTAATTCCCATTGCCCTTTCTGGCGATAAAACAATGAATAAAGATAACGTACGTCGAAATACTGTTAATACTGACTATATTCAGGGTGTCTCTACAGTTAACTTTGAGGAAATTGCAAAGAAACGAATTTTTGAGGCGATTAATAATACAAAAAACTTAACTTCTTTTACTAACCTAAAAAAAGAATATACGGAAATAAAAAACCGTATTGGCAGGGTACCTATGTTATTGGATTTTATTAAAAATAACTCAGTAGATCCAGAGGTGATAATTAAATCCGTTAAACAGAAAAATTATTATACATTTTTAGAAAAGGCAAAGGAAGAACAACCATCTTTAAACGAATATCAACAAAAAGTCTTATCCTTTATTACAAATGAATTGATAAATGGAAAACGAATACATGAAATCATACTCTTAAAATCTTTAATTAAACAAGAATCTATATCTAAAGATACATATATTCAACTTTTAATTGAAGGAAAAACTTATATTGACGAAGAAACTATTTTATCTGCTGAAAACATTTTGACATTCGATTTTTATGTTCCACAATCAATAGAAAAATATGGAACATACCCGCTAATTAGTAATATAGATAATGTTTATTCTTTAAATAATCCGTTTAAAAATTCGTTACAGAATGAATACTTCAAAAAATTAGTAAACGATGTTATTTTCTGTGCATTAGAAAAAAGTCAAAAATATGATTTACTTATACCCTTTACACATTATCAAAAGTATTCACGTAAAGATGTTTGTCGCCTTCTAAACTGGCCAAAGAATGAAGAAGCTACTTTAAATGGTGGACGAGCTAGAAATGGTGTTTGTCCTATTTTTGTTAATTATCATAAAAACGATGAAAATTACGAAGCTGCAATGTATATGGATGAATTCCTATCTAATGAGGTTTTCAAATGGTGTTCCACTAAAAAGCGAACTATTAGTGCTAAAGATATGCAACCAATTATTCATTCTTCAAAAATGAATGTAGAAGTATTATTGTTTGTCAAAAAAGATAATGCTGAAGGTATTGATTTCTATTACCTAGGGAAAGTCAAAGTTGATCCATCCTCTGCAAAAAATGAGACTCTAATTGACAAGGGCCAACCATATCCAGTAGTTACTATGGATATGATATTAGATGAACCAGTTCAATACGATATTTATCATTATTTAGTAGAAGAGTAATATAAAACCCAAATTCACCCCAAAACCACCCATTTTCGTTACGAAAATCGAGGTTGTTTTTGGGGCTTTTTTGATAGCGTGAGCGAAAATTATTATAGTGGGTTTCGTGCAAGGCATGAAGACCTATTAGCATCCGTGCTGTTTTGTGCGAAAAACGAGCAGAATTGGGCTGATTTGGAAGGTGATGCGTTGCTGGTCCAAACAACCGTTATAAGCCTTTTGTTTGTCAAACCCTACTAAAAATAATACGCTCTTTTCAATCGCTGTAATTTTTAAAGATCCCACTTACTTTTTTAACAGTAAATAATATCACCGTCATTTTTAAAACCCCCAAACGTCGATTTGGCAGCTTTGATATACGACTTAGATAAAAATAAGTGTCAGCTCGAAAAAATGGTATGGCACATATTTATTTATAAGTTGTATATGATTTCTGCCATTTTCGTGTTTTGCGGTTAAAAATCTTCCCTCTTCAAAATTTTTCTCCATTTTACTGACATCGATTGGCGAATGCTCAGATCAACAATCGGGGGCACATTATGAAAAGTCTTTCAATTAGTTAGCGTATAGCTTTAATAATTCCTGCACGTCTAAACTATCCGCATCCTCCAGACTAACGAAATACGGTAATTGCCATTTTTGTGTTGCTCTTGCTTGTTTACTCGTAGGCGTATCCCAGCTAGGGTACACTCGCATCGCCATCTTTCCTTTTTGTGTCGCTGTTTTTAGGATATTGTGTTGCAAGAGCACTTCTTTTGGAAAAACGAATTGTCCAAAACGCTTATCATTAGTGAACACAGTAATGACCAATAAATCCGTTCCTTTTTCAAGTGAAAATGCTTGATTTTTATTCTGATCATCCTTTTCCCAAAAGGCTACAAACTGTCCGGTCTTCGTGGGTGTTATTTTTGCTACTCGAAACCTGATTGATTTAGAATTTAATTGAAATATCCCCGCCCCATACTCCGCATTTTGAGTTTCTTCCATAATGTCTTTTATTACGAGATTATTGGGCTCATAAAACCGTTCATTTATGTATGTTAATGCCCTATGAAATTCATTCATTGTAAGACTCCTTCTATTCTTTTTATTTTGCGATAAAATGCTCCACTGCTTTAAACTGGGATACATTGATTTCACCCGTAGTAACCTGAATAACTTGCTCCCCTGCCCAGTAGTCAGACCCGTTTAATAATTGTAAATCAAACACTCTTTCCCACGACGCTTCTTTTGTGATGCTACATTTTCCAGCAGAGAACTCTTCATCTTCCTCTTCGTTTAAAGCTAGGAATTCATTCATTAAGACAATATGCCAGGCCATAAAATCAGACATCAATACTTGCTCGATTGGAAGCTCCACTTCAATTTGAACCCCTGATGTGCCGCTTGGGAGCAAGGCTTCATCATTCAAATCTCGTTTCTCCGTCCATAGCCAAATAGGATATGTGCCCCTATGACCGATTCGATCTTTCATCTGCCCGATCATCCAGTCGTAAGGAGATAAAAAATCTTCACAAACATAATCCTTTGATGTCGAAAGCGTTCCTGTTTTCACTGCCTGTTCATATGCCGCTTTACTTTGAATTGTATAGAATTTCACGTCATCCACCTTCCTCCATAAAGCCATTTTACTAAAAAGAATAGAGGTGAAGAAAGCGCTCGGCATTTCTCCACCTCTATTGCTCTTTTATGATTTTGCCATTAGGCTTCGTTTAATGCGAATGGATACGACCTCTAATATAATTGCGACTACGAGTGCGCAATACGTAATCATCCCGACTTCATGTAAATCATAATAGAAGCCAGACGCCATAAAGAGCTCAAAGCCAATACCACCTGCTGCCGCGGCTGCTCCCATGGCAACTGCTACACCGTAGTTTGTTTCAAAGCGTAGGAACGTCCACGATACCATATATGATGAAGACTGTGGCACGACAGCATGGGCGATGATATGCCACCAGTTCGCTCCTGATGCACGTAATGCCTCAATCGTGCCTTCATCTAGCTCCTCAAAGGATTCCGCATAGGCCTTCGTTAAGTAAGCCATCGTGTGCAGCATCATCCCGAGTACACACGCCACTGCCCCAAGTCCTGCAACAATCGCAAAGATCAATACCCATAAAACAGTAGGCACGGCTCTTATAAACGAATTAAACGCAATAATTGCATTCGATACGAACGGAGGCGCTAAATTTTTTGCGCTAAAAATCGCCAGGAAAAAGGAAACGACTGCACCTAGAATCGTGGCTAAAAAGGCTAACGCAAGCGTAATGCCAATTTGCTTTAACGCTGTCGCAAATGTAATTTGATGAAATGCCGGCTCTAAAAACATCATTTTTAAATTCCCGAGCGTTAATGAAATCGCTGTTGCCCACTCGATTGAGCCATAATCAAGTAAGAATGGGCCGATCACCGTCATCAGCAATAGGGCCCAGAGCACGAGGCGCATCATCACATTTGCCTTCGTTATTAGACTGATTCTAATACGACCATTTCTCATTTTAACGTTGGTTAATGAAGGTGTGACTCCCATTATGAAATCGCCCTCCTTACTTTATTCGATGTAAACTCAATAGCAAACACAACCACCACGATCATGATAGTAATCAGCCCTAACATGCCGTAATCGAGCCGCTTATAGTATAGGTCAAATAAATAGCCAATCCCTGTACCTGTTAATAACCCGACTAATGTGGCACTGCGAATATTCGTCTCAATCATATAGAATACCCAGCTGAGCATCTGAGGCATTGTATCTGGCAGCACGCCCTTGAACACCATCTGAAAATACGTAGCGCCTGTTGCTGTTAATGCCTCTACCCCTTCTGAGCTGGCCTCGTCAATGGTTTCAATGAACATACGTACTAAAAAACCAAACGTTGAGAAAAATAGAGCGAAATAGCCAGTCACGACATTATGTCCAAATGAAATGACGAGAATCAGGGCCCACGCTACAATGGGCACATTGCGGAAAATCGATGCGATTAACCTTGCTACAAAGCCAAAAGAACGATTGAACTGTGTCGTTTGTGCACCAAACATCGCAAAAAATAACGCAAATACGGCTGCTGTTGTAGAGGCGATCACCGATAAAATAATCGTTTCCCAAAGGCGTTCTAGTACTTTCGGTAAATTTTCCATTGCTTGCGCTGATGGCACTAAATTTTGAACCATCCAAGCAATCGTGCTCGGGATTGAGCTAATTCCGTCGATTAGATTAAACTCTGTAAAAGCCGCTGAGCCGTACGTTAATCCAATGAGAACAACTAATATCCCAGTCATTCGCCACTTTTTCATACGTAAAATATTCGTCTCTGTCATCATACCCTCCGCATTACTCCATGATTAATTCATCCACGTTTGATCCATAAATATCGCGTATCGCAAACTGGCTTAATTGGTTTGGTGCACCATCAAACACCTTTGCCCCTTTACTCAACCCGATAATTCGATCAGAATAACGCATAGCTACATCTACTTGGTGTAAATTCACTAACACGGTAATGCCCATGGACTGTGAAATTTCCTTTAAATGATCCATAATAACCTTCGATGAATTCGGATCGAGTGACGCAATCGGCTCGTCACATAATAATAGCTTTGGCTCCTGCACTAATGCCCTAGCAATCCCTACTCGTTGCTTTTGTCCGCCACTTAGCTGGTCACAGCGCTTATAAATATGCTCCTTCATTCCAAGTTTTTCTAGTATCGATAAGGCAAGTAGCTTTTCTTCCTCTGTATACATACCTAGCACGCCCTGGAGTGTAGACTTATAGCCAAAACGACCATGTAGGACATTTTCAAATACCGTCAGACGAGAAACCAAATTATAATGCTGAAAAATCATCCCGATTTTTGCACGCTGCTTTCGTAATTGTTTCTTCTTTAACGTTGTAATGTCTTGCTGGTCGAAAATAATTTCGCCACTTGATGGTTCAATCATACGGTTAATACAACGGAGCAATGTCGATTTTCCCGCACCCGATTGACCGATGATGGACACGAACTCCCCTTCGTGTAATGAAAAATCAATGCCATTTAACACTACTGATTTTTGATCATAGCTTTTAATAATTTTATTTAGCTGCAAAATCGTGTTTGCCTGTATCTTATCCGGTGTAACGATGGATTCAGCCTGCTGTGACTGCCTTTCTAATACAATCGTAGACATCCTGTTCTCTCCTTTAATAGCAAGTCTTTAGCGTGCTTCGCTTTTTAAAAAAAGGCTTCTATCGTGAGAGATAAAAGCCCTTTGGAATACTATTTTGACAGCTCACGAATCGGGTTAAACCATGCATCCTCTACTTCTAAGAAGCGCTCGTCCGCTGCCTTATAGAATAGAGCTGAACCGCCTGAATCTTCCGGTACAAAAATACTTGTATTATTTGCTGTTTCATCTGAGATTAACAGCTCTTTTAATGTTTGAACCTCGTCTTCCGCTAACACCGATGTATTCACAACGAATGGAGCATTTAATACTGGCGTTACTTGAATTAGGACAAACTCTTTTCCAGCTAATGTGTTAAATGGTGCTGCAGCATCGTCTTTTACTTTATATACGGCACCTGGTGTATTTTTTTCACCATCGACGATCTCCACATATGCCTCTACACATGTATTACAAAAGGCTGCAATGTCCGAGCGCTCCATTAGCATATTTACCGCTGAGCCTTGGTGCGAGTCACCGAATAGGACATCCGGGTATACTTCATTGCCTTCCATTAATGCTTCTTCTGTTAAATTTTTATCGCTAAAGTGAGAAATAATTGAACTTGCTGGTACTTTAAAGCCTGATGTTGAAGATGCCGATACGAAAGAAATGCTTTTGCCTTCTGTTGCATCTAGCGAAAAATCACCATTGATTTTATATTGCTCTGCCTTATCCTTTGGAACAGCTAGCAGGCTATAATAGATCGCATCGTCTAACGTACCAGACTCTCCTGATGGTACAACTAATGGCTCTACATCAGCACTTTTTTCCTTTGCTTCGATATACCCTTGTGCTCCCATGAAAGCAATATGTGCATTGCCGTTTGCAATCGATTCAATGGCAATCGCATAATCTGTCGTTAATTTATGTTCTACTTTACGACCTGTTGCCTTTTCGAAGATAGCACTAAAAGCATCACGAGAAGGAGCTAAGTCAGAGCCTGATTCATTTGGATACCAAACCATAGTTAGCGGCTCATCCGAATCCGCTTTTGCTTTCTTAGTTTCTCCTGCTCCCTTTTCATCATTTGAAGAACCACAAGCAGCTAAAAAAAGTACACTTAACATTATGCCCATCAAAATTGATAACCATCGTTTGTTCATTTTTTCTTCTCCCTTATCATTCAAATAGTTTGTCAAATCTCTCTACACGACTCATTTAACCATCCTAAACAGCGCTTGAAAATAGCCTCGCACTTTTCTTAATAATGCTTTACATTCACTTAATAAATGCTGGCTTTTGTAAACTAGGGATCGTATATTGCCCTAGCTTTACAGAAGCTCCATATCGACCGTGGTAATCCGATCCACCGGTTACTATTAAGCTATACTTGTCTGCCAACTGTTGAACCCGTTCCATATGCAAAGGGGTATGATCAGGGTGAATGAGCTCAATCCCGTCTAGCTCTTCTCGTACAAGCTCTTCTGCGATATCAAAGGAGTCGAGCTGTCCTGGATGGGCCAATACAGCCACTCCACCATCCGCATGAATGGCACGTAAGGCGGCAAAGGCATCCACATAGCGAATATCGCCTGCCGCGACCCCCGCCTGTTTAAATAAGGAGCGATACAATGTTTGATAATTTTTCGCGTCGTACGCTTCCGCTGTCAACGCATTCATAATATGCTGCTTATATAACGTGCCGCTTTCACGTGCAAAGGCGAGTGCCTGCTCCTTGTCTAACGCGAAGCTCGCCTCCTGTATGCGTGCTACTTGCCATAAGGAATGCGCATGTCGGCGTGCAAGAAGTGGCGCACACAGAGCTTGAATGTGCGGACATTCACCTTGAAAGCCATAGCCCAGCATATGCACCTTGCGTTGGCGCTGAAAGTCATAGGCCGATATTTCAACACCTGGGATAAATGCGATATTGTACTGTGCTGCAAGCTGTCGTCCCTCTGCATGATGGGCTGTTGTATCATGGTCCACTACCACTACCCCTAGATGTGTGATCCCTGCTGCCTTTGCTTGCTGAAATAACCCTTCCAATGTTTCGCTGCCATCTGAATAACGGCTATGCGTGTGCAAGTCGATTTTCACGCCAACACTTCCTTGTCGATATATTTCGTCATCGTAAAGACCTCATCACAAAGCCCTTCCATAAATTCGAGATCATGGAAAATCCCGATTAACGTTGTCCCCTGTGCCTTGAGCTTTTCAATCGATTCACGTACCTTGACCTTTGACGCCTGGTCTAAGCTCGCAGTCGGCTCATCTAAAAGGAGGAGGCGCGGTTCTTTGACAATCGCACAAGCAATATTTAGACGTAGCTTTTCACCACCCGAAAAATTATTCGGATAACTATTCCACAACTTTTCATCTAAATCAAAATGGCGTAGGGCCGCTTTCGCTTCGTCGTTTGCTTCTTCTTGTCCTACCCCAACATCCAATAGGGATTGCGTCACAAGCTCTAGGGCAGTCGTTCGAGGCATGACATTTAAAAATTGCGATACATAGCCAATCTCGTGCTTGCGTAAATACACAATTTGACGAGGTGTCGCCTGCAATAAATCAATCTCCCCAAAGGCTTCTGAATGAAACAGAATCTCCCCGGCTTGTGGCTCATATGTGCGGTAAATACTTTTTAGGATGGTCGATTTTCCACTACCACTTTTCCCGACAATCCCTAAAAAGCCACCTTCCTTTACGTGCAGCGAAATGCCATCGAGTGCTGGGAACGTTTTTTGTAAATGATGAATGGTAAATGATTTTTGCAAATTTTGTATAGTTAACATCGTGCTCCCCCTTAGCGATAATTCGTTTGCATAATAATGCTGCCGTCCACCATTGTTGTTGTGACAACAGGATAGCCGTCTTCCATTTGCTCAATAATTAATAGGTCTGCCTTTTTACCGACCGCAATGGAGCCAATTTCATGATCTAAATTAACCGCACGTGCAGGGTTAATCGTCACTAATTGGAATAAACGATGTAAATCTTCCTCATATTTTGTCACGAGCTCAAAAATGCCGTGGAGCATCGCCGGAGGGTAATAATCACTACAAATAATATCGATAACTTGCGCTTGAATCGCCTCGCTCGCACTTAAATTCCCTGAGTGTGAGCCACCAATTAAAATATTCGGTGCACCTGCAATCGTTCGCATGCCCATTTTTTTCGCTTCTCTTGCTACATCAAGTGTGATCGGAAACTCACTAATTGTTGTCCCGTACGATTGCACGAGCTGGAGTTTCGCTACGTCATCATCATCATGCGAAGCAACCGCAATGTTATGCTCAATCGCCAGTCGACTGAGACGCTCAATATCATCAAGTGTCATTTTCGCCTTATCAGCCTGCTCCTGAATTAACACATCTGCCTCTTGGTCTGTCATCGAACGATAGCCGCGCATAATATTTTTATAAATTTCAAGATTGCGATATTGCCCCTGCCCTGGGGTATGATCCATAAATGACAGTAAATGCACTTTGCCATCTAAAATATTGCGCTCTAAATTTGGAATTTGATCAATCGAATCAATTTCAAAACGTGCATGCAGGCGATGACGAATTAAATGCGGCTCGTCATGTGAAGCGTAAATCGCATCGACACATTTTTGAACGTTCTCTGGATTGCGAATTGCCTTATGTGAATATTTATCATCCCCGTAATACGATAAAGAATGGAAAATCGTCGTAATGCCGTGTGTCATTAAAATACGTTCACTTTCACGTAGCCCAATGTTCATGCTCATCACAGAGGTTGGACGCGGGCTCACAATCGTTTCAATATAATCTGAATGGATATCGACGAAGCCTGGTGACACATAGCCACCTCGTGCATCTAATACGTCCATGCCTTGTAAGTCCACATCTGCTTCTGGCACAATCGCATGAATCGTATTACCCTCTACTAATACGATATGATTCGTTAAAAATTGCTCTTCTGTCACAATAATTCCATTAATAATTGCCTGCATCGATGTGCCTCCTTACAGTAATGAGTAAACTAATTGTTGTGTATATTCATGCTGCGGATCCTCTAACACTTGATCCGTTAAGCCATGCTCGATAATTTCCCCGTTCAGCATAACGATCGTTCGGTCAGCAAGCATGCGAATGACTGCTAAATCATGTGATACGACAATCATGGAAATATTTAATTCACGCTGAATCGATTTGATTAAATCTAAAACATCCGCCTGTACAGATAAATCGAGCCCAGTTGTTACTTCATCTAATAACAGAATCGGCGGATTATTAGACAACGCCTTGGCGATTTGCACACGTTGCTGCATCCCACCTGAGAAGTTTTTCGGTGCTTCCTTACTTCGATGCACTGGAATATTCACATGCTGTAACAGCTCCAGGCTACGCTCCTCCATATTCCGGACGTGGCGATTGCCTGCTGCAATTTGCTTTTCTGCAATATTACTCATCGATGAAAAGTCCATTTTCAGTCCAAGCATCGGATTTTGGTACACCATACCTAAAATCGTATTGCGAATATGGCGCTTCATTTGGCTCGATTCCGTAAAAATATTGACCTCGCCATGTTCGTAATCCGTTAAATAGCCCTCGCCCGATGTAACGGTTTCATCAAAATAAAGACTTTTCATAAAGGTTGATTTACCGCTACCACTTTCCCCGACAATGCCTACTATTTCGCCGCGGTATAAATCCAATGAAACGTTACGACAGGCATAGACGGTTTTACAAACAGGGCAAAAGTTTTTTTCCAGCTTTGCCTCCTCTTGCCTACAATGCGCACAACCATCGCCATACTGCTTAGATAACTGCCGAATTGTTAATACCGGTTGTTCCTGCGTCATTTTGTTGCCACCTTTTGCTGTAATTTTTCTTGCATATAACTCGTATCATTACACAAATAGTACGTTTCCCCTGTCACTTCATCTGTAAGCTCATCTAAATAGACTCCTGTTAAGCCCGTTTCTCGACAAGCCTTCCCTTCAAATTGCTCGACGACGAATGGATAGTCCTCAAATGCAAGCGATTCTACTTTTGTGTAAGGTGGTACAGCGTAAATCTTTTTCTCACGCCCCGCCCCAAAAAGGATCAGCGCTTCACTTTCATGGATTTTCGGATTATCAAAGCGCGGAATCGGACTTGGATTCATCACGTAGCGACCATTCACGAGTACCGGATAATCCGCCCCTTGCGACGTTTGGTTATAGCGCATAATTTGCTCAAATAACATTAAATACGCACCGCTATATTCTTTTTCTGCATGATAGCGCTTTGTTTTATATTCACTTCGCTCAATGTCACGTAATGGCTCTGGCTCTGGCACTTGTAACACTAATACTTGATCCGGGCGCAATGGTACTTCTGGAATACGGTGACGTGATTGCACAAGCGTTGCATCCTGTGTACGAATCGTTGTTCTTACACCGGTTGTTTTCGTCACAAGCTTTTTAATATTGACCGCATTGACGGAGTCATCTGAGCCTTGATCGATGACCTTTAGCACATCCTCTTTCCCGATTAATGCAAGTGTCACCTGCAAGCCCCCTGTTCCCCAGCCGCGGGCAATCGGTAGCTCACGTGAGGCGAATGGTACTTGGTAGCCTGGAATCGCAATCCCCTTCAAAATAGCTCGTCGGATTTCACGCTTTGATTGTTCATCTAACAGGGCAAATGGTACTGAGCTCATCGGTTCCCCTCCTTTTTGATGCTGCGGATTCTTTCTAACAATGCTTGGAATGTCACGTAATGTGGCATTTTTAAATGTGAAATGAAACCTGTCGATTCAATGATATCAACGTGAAGTAGGACAAACTCTTCATCATGGATTGGCGAATCGCCTCCGACCTCTAATGCATGGTCCACGATCGACATCGCAATGGCCTTCGTTTCGTTTTGTCCAAAACATGCACCATAGCCAATATCAAATTCCAACACTTGTTGCCCTTCTTCATCTACATCCACGGGAATAAAGGACTCTACTTCCGTCAGCTTAATGGCCCCAATATAGTAGGGTTCGGCCTCGTCTTCTAATGCCACATAAATTGGTTGTAAGCCTACTCGTACCTCGCCCACATTTGGATGGGATGCACCGTAGCCACGTAAACCAGCATAGCCAAGGGATGTAACGGTACCCGTTTGGCCTCGCGTTAATGTTTGCAAGCGCTGAGAACGATTCGTCGGAAACGCCATTGCTTGCTTCGTCACATCGCTGGGCTCCTGATTATTTAATGGAAACTCTCGCACTAAGCCCTCTTCGCGTAAATAATCCATGACTTTTGGGAGATGCTCTAAAGGAAGCTCACTTTCTTCAGGTAGATCGATTTGCTCAAATTGTGCTTTCTTTCGCACAACATCTGCCGCAGTCTCCTCTAGCAGCTCAAAGTCTAGTAAACGATGTAAATAATCATGGGAAGCCCCTAATATTTGTCCACCTGGAATATCTTTAAAGCTAGCTGAAATGCGTCGTAGGACAAACATTTCACGCGCATCCGTTACTGTTGAATAATATAACCGTGGCAACGTGGAACGGTGGGCACGTAGTAAAAACACGGCCTCCTCTGCATTCCCCTCACTTTGCTTCATCGCTAAAGAAGCCAAACGTTCACTATATAAGCTACTTTCAGACATCACTTGATCTAAAAAGCCGCGCATCGTTGCCTGTAACGTTTGCAAGGATACGTGGGCACCATGCTTGACGCGCTCATACTGCAAATGCTCTAAAGAAGCGTCAATCGCCTCTGCCCCGCCTCGCACTGCTACATATGCCATTAGTTGCTCACCTCTTTCATCATCGTTGTTCGTGGTATAGCAAGTACCTTACCTGCTTCATCAATCAAAATGAGATCGACCCCGAGCGGAAACTCGCGATTTCGCTTCGCACGTAGCTGCACAATGTCCGAAGATAATGCGATTTCCATTACTTCCTGATGCTGAATGCCTGGTCCCGTTAATTTATATACCGTCTTTCTTTGCGCCTGCGCTACTTCCATCACGAATGTAGCCGATTGTTGCGGGTCAATTAAATCTCCTATTTTTGCTACCGCTAATGCTTCTAGTACCTGCTCCGACTTCGCTTGTGCAGGCACAATGATAAATTCAGCCGCGCCAAACTCGTTCACCTTAGCACCTGTCCATGCACGTAGCTCGCGTTGCAGTCGCTCCTCTTCACCAACCGTTTGGAAGCTCACTTCTCCATCGAGCAATGTCATTAAAACAGATAGTGTTTCAGGGTATAGTCCGTCAACAGTATGCAATGGTTGCACTGCCTCTTTTTTGCCTGGTCGCGCAAAGCAATCCATTAACGTCCGAAATGTTTGCTGAGTAAAATGTGTCATTTCCATTTTTTCTCCTCCTTAAATCGACATCGTATCGAACTGTACCTTTGTTCGTTCGATGGAGCGTTTCACCTCGTGCTGTTCCTGTTGAAGCCGTTGTGAAAGTTTTGTAAAAGTTTCCTCCCATGAGGCCACTTCAGGAAGTTGCCCATTATAGGCCGCATCAATGATCGCCAGTGCTTTTGACAGCTCCGGCTCATACTCTCGAACGAGTCCGAGCCCAAATGCCTCACCAATTTTCACCTTTGTTTCTGTGACTAACGTTTCCCCTATATAAAAAAGTGATTGCTGTGCGGATTCCCGCATTTTAATCATGACAAGCCCCTCTCTTGGCGCTTGTATTTCAATCACCTCGTGTTGTGTACAAATTTCCTTTGCCATCTTTAATGCCTCTTCACGTCCAACCTCAATTAGTAATTTGGTCCGTTCAGCTCGTTTCACATGACCAACTCCTTTCACCATTACCTTAACTTGTCGCCAAGTAGCGTAGTGAAAAGGTTTCGTGAAGTTCCTGTAAATGTACTTTTACAAAAATGGCGCCATGAGACGATTTATTTCTTCTCCATCAAAAAAAGGCATATCCTGAAAGCAAAAACTTTCGGGATATGCCCTTCATTTCTTAATGAATATCTACTAACTCATAATGAGCAAATTTTAAAACATATATTACCATTTGAGTAACCGTTGCTTTCCGCTCCGGCACTCGCTTTCCACGGGCGAGATCAAGCCTCCTCGTCGTTCGTACCTCACTCCTGCGGGGTCTTGATTGTCTCGCTTTTCCCGTAGGAAGCTTTGCTCTGTAGCGAAAAGCGCATGCCGTCAGCTACACTCTCGCGCCTGCGCTACAAGCAACTATTGTTCAATACAATAATCAGTTGCTAAAAATAAAGAACGATGCTCACTCATTACGGTAGAGGCTAGGCAATTATACTTGCAAATAGAAAGAAATTGATTTCTTTTAGAGAATAGTAATGTTTTTCTAAAATATCGAAAAGTATTCACTTTTGCCGTAGCGCACCATAGCCACAGGAGCCAAGATTCTCTTTGCGACTAAGCATGCGCGTCAGGAGCAGGAACAGGAGATCCAAACAGGCCGCGCCTGTTTTAGCTCCTGTGTAGGCTGTGGCAAAGCGCGGAGGCTATGTTACATACCTTCCACTATTTAACTGGTATTTTTAGGATGCATTTTTCACTCATTACGAGCACTAAAAAACACGCTATATTTGAAAGTAAAAGCGATCTGTTCGATATAAAATTTCTGTGTATTCAAGCAGCACATTACGCTCCTCATCCCAATTATCCGATTCTACTTTCACAAGGGGCACTAATATTTCACAGTCAAGCAATGTCCGGTCCAGCTCATTTGGAAATGTCACAGATAATTGCGAGAAGGAACTACGGAATTGATTGACACCATGCTGCTTATAAAATTGATACATAGAAGTTAAACGGTTATTCACTTGCTTCACCTCAGGCATATTTTCAGCCACAACATACGAGCGATGAATCGCAGCCTGTTCCCCGTCAATAAAGCGTAACCGTTCAATTAAGTAAAGTGTGCCACCAGTAACATACGGCTTACTAAAGATAGCATGGTCTTTTGATACCTGCTCAATTTTTGTCACAATCGATTTATAGTTCGTCGTATGGTTGAGCATTTTTTCGCTAAAGCTGATATCCCCTGACATCACAACCTCTAACGGCTTTTGCTGATGCCTTAAAAAGCGGCCAATCCCTTTCTTCGAATAAATAAAACCCATTTTTTCTAACAGAGTATAGACATTTCGTACTTTAATACGTGGGACCCCAAACATCTCTACTAATGTATATTCACTTGGCATTTTTCCATCATGCAAAAAAATTCCTGCAGCGATTCCTTGAAGTAAATAATCCTTCACTACTAACTCCTGCTCATCCAACCTCTTCACCCCACAACCTTTATGTTGCCATAGCATAAAATTCTCTCAAAAATTATGCAAGTTCATTTTTTCCTAGAACAGAATACACAGGCCTCCAAAACATTGGTACATAGGGGTCAGTACATATATATGAAGTGATTGTTAAAAATACTTAAAGGGTGCGTAAATTGAATTCTCGGGAGATACATTATGCTAAAATCCCACTACAAACTTAGGTAATATACTACTAAAGTGTGAATTGCATTAAACGGTAGGCTTCTCTATCACTGTGGAGATTTTTTTGATCCAACAATAGAAAATACCACAATCCGAGGACTGTGGTTGAGACAAAATTTATACGTATACTTAACGAAAAGCACAAGCTCGCGTTTGCACGTGACGATAGTAAACGCTCCTCCACTTTCGCCTATGAAAGCAGACCGAGACCCCCAGCGTGCGGCGCGAATGCCTAGACACTGCTCCAACTTCAAAATTATCCTATAAAAAAAGATAGCCGGTGCCCCGACTACCTCGAACTTTTGTTTAATGTGATAGGAACACTTCGTAGCTTCTTCTATCCCTCAATTGTATGTATGTGCATACTATTTATGCACTATTTTAATAAGTATCTGGCTGTGTACTAAAGCTAATTATAATCGCGATAATAAATACTACTATGAGGATTAGATAAATAATCCCAAAGATTATTAGGTATGCTCTAGCAAAATTTTTCTTTATTTCACCAGTACCCATTATACCTGTCGCCCATATTATTAGAACTACAAAATTCACTATAGGTATCGTGAATATCAGTAAGTTAAGTGTCCAATGCCATACCGATCTTGGATTTCCAAATGTTGATACTTCAGGGGTTTGATGCCCTTCAGGATAGGTAATACTAGAATCATTCATACTCATCTTATCATTCTCCCATCGTCTCTATGTTTTATTTGAGAGCTACCATTTCAGCCTCTATGGTACTTCTCAAGCATTTTATAAAGGGTCCTGCCCTGTAAACACTATATATATAACTCCACTAATCACAACCACTAATAAAAAGGCAAAAATAATTCCATATACGACTAGATGTGCTCTAGCGAAATTTTTCTTTATCTCACCAGTCCCCATTGTACCTATCGCCCAAATTATTAGAAATACGAAACCTACTATAGGTGTTATGTATATCAGTAAGTTAAGTAGCCAATGTTTCACTGATTTTGGATTACCAAATGTTGATACTTCTACAGTTGGATGCACTTCTTGATAGCTGTTATTCATGCTCCTCATCTCCTTCTCTATAGCAAATCACACTTTTTACTATATTTATAAATTTTACATCATATTCCTAATTTTACACATCGTCACTTTTTCCTTAAATTTCAAAAATGAACTTTGCATTTTTTTGATAAGGGCTATCAAAAACAAGAAAAACCAAAACTCTCCTTTATTTAGGATGATTTTGGCTTTTCGACATTTATTTTTCTGAGGGTACTAAGTATGTATTTAAAATTTCGCCTTCCTCACTAATGAGCAGAGCGTTAAGCTGGCCGCCATAAGCACAGGCGCCGTCAATGCCGATGTAGGTTTGGCATGGGCTAATCCAAATATCATCGGTTTCGTGCATATTACGTGTTGGGGTATGACCAAAAATATTCAGCAGTCCCGTTTTGTTTTCGTTGCGGTAGTGCTCACGTATCCACAGGAAATCATGGCTAGCAGTTTGTTGCCAATCATGGAGTGCGGAATCAAACCCGGCGTGCGTGATGAGCAGGTTTCCATATTGAAAATAGTGACGAGCCCCACGCAAAAAATCAATTTCGGCTGCGAATTGTGTTTTCAGAATTTCTGCATTTTGCTCGACAGCCTCCTCGTCGATATCCTTAATAAACGATCGCAGCATCTCAATGCCACCATTCACAAGAAACGGCGTTGGATCCTCCATCTTGCCATCGATATAGTACATAAGCATATCCTCATGATTGCCTTTTAAAACAACCACCTTATCCGGGAACTCCGCCTGCAGACTCATAATTCGCTGCACGACCTCGTAGGAATATTCTCCACGGTCAATCATATCCCCTAAAATTACGAGGATGCTTTCCTGATCCCAGTGCCTTAAGATTTCTTCAAACTGCTTGTACATGCCATGGATATCACTAACAATCAATAAATTCATCGTATGTCACCTCTCTGTTGTGGATATTTATTATTTCGGAAAAGCTTAGATTGCCCAATAAAAGAGCAAAACCGCATGTTTTATACATATTCCACTTTTTGCAATTACTTTTCTATTGTAACATGCCGTATCGTTAGAAGAAATTTTGGCCAATGGGGTTTGCATCCTTGTGAAAGGAATTTGTAATATTTGAAATAAAATTGGCTGTGTAGAAATTTTAGACACTATTATTTCGCCCTTATCGAAGCGTGATTCATTTTTTCAATGGTTGGATAGTTTGGTATTAATAAGCTGTTATAAACAGATAGATATAGAAGAGAACATGTTATGAGGCTGTTTAAATAGATGCTTAAGGACCACTAAATGTACAGATGTAACACGATTTTTAAAAGACTGTAACCCTGACTGAATTGGTTTTTATTACACTTTAAACAAAGGAGATGAGCTACATTGTTAGTAAAAACTAATCAGGATTTATTACAGTTGCTAGATAATTTACTGCGTGAACCAACACAGTTTTGGGATGACTTTTATCAGGATCAAAAAAAACCAATCCCCTTTTTTAAGAATATTCCGGATGAGCATTTAGTGAGCTATTTCGAACGAGAAATGATTCGTCCTACTAAAGTGTTAGAGCTAGGCTGCGGAGCAGGTAGAAATGCCATTTATCTCGCCAAAAAAGGATGCTCTGTTGATGGGGTTGATTTGTCAGAGCAAGCTTTACAGTGGGCGAAAGAACGTGCAGAAAAAGAAAGTGTAAACATTCATTTTATATGCCAGGATATTTTTGATTTACCACTGCAAGAAAATAGCTATGGTCTTATTTATGATTCTGGCTGCTTTCATCATCTAGCACCACATAGGCGAATTTCTTATCTTCAGTTAGTCGAAAAATTATTAAAACCGAACGGCTATTTTGCAATCTGTACATTTGAAGAAAACGGTCCTTATGGTGGTTCGTCTATTACAGATGAGGAAGTATATATTAAACGTAGCTTAGATGGAGGACTTGGCTATACAGCGCATAAGTTACGAGAAATTTTTCAATCCTTTGATGACATTGAGATACGTAATATGGCATTTGAAAATTTACCAGATGACCGCTTCGGTTTGGATGGATTCTTGATCGGGCTTTTTAAAAAATCGAATAAATAATTGTGGATTTGGATTTTGTGCGGATGGGTACGGCTTTTGTGCGGTTGGGTACTCGTTTGGTGCGGATACGCCTACCTTTTGTGCGGTTGGTCTCCTTTTGTTCGGATAGGCACCTCTTTTGTGCGGATAGACTCTCGTTTGGTGCGGATACGCCTGACTTTTGTTCGGTTGGCTCTCTTTGGTGCAGATAGACACGGCTTTTGTGCGGATGGACATCCCTTTGGTGCGGATACGCCTGCCTTTTGTGCGGTTGGCCTCCTTTTGTGCGGATAGGCACGGCTTTTGTGCGGATGGACATTCCTTTGGTGCGGATACGCCTACCTTTTGTGCGGTTGGCCTCCTTTTGTTCGGATAGACATCCCTTTGGTGCGGATAGACAACTCTTTTGTTCGGATAGGCACCTCTTTTGTGCATACGCCTACCTCTTGTACGGATAGACACTCATTCTGTGCGAATACACTCATCTTCTGTTCAGATAAGCCCTGCTCTACTAGTACAAATAATCCCCTTCTGTGAGAGAAGATCCCGCGCTGGTGTGGCGGGATCTTGTTGTTCGTGAATATTCTGGATTTCTCAGCTATTCAAGCTTAGAAATCTTCCACACATCATTTTCTCGAGTAAATTCTAAAGTAATAAACGGAATGTCCCAGCCTTTAATATGCATACTAGCGGTATCTTTATAGACATTAGCAGGCACAGCCTCGAGCATTTCATCAAACTTCTCCTCATGATAAGCGAGATCACTCGGCCATTCAATTTCAAATTGGGATAAGGCTAATACCTCTACTTCAGGGGCCCTACTGCCATCCTCTCCTAAAGTAAATAAATATGTTTTTAAAATCATTTCTGGCGACACACCGACTAAATATCCCTCATCACCAGATTCCAAATAGTTCGCCACTTGCTCTCTTTCATCTGTTGAGGGGCGCTGTATGTGCTCAATTTTAAAAAGGGCTGATGCCTGTTCGGCTAGCACTAACGGAGTAGTTACCCAATCATACGACGAAATGATATATCCGGAGTCCACTTTTTCAGGTAGCTTAATCACGGGCACTTTCCCATCGTTCGCTTCGAAGGCTGTCGCATCCATTCCGGCAAATAAGTACTGATTGAACCGTTTGTCGTTGATATATAGCTCGCCATTCTTGATTTCTACGCGATCATTTGGTGTGGCGATAATATTGCCAATAAGAAGTTCTTCATTCTCACTCCGGTGCACCTTTACTAAATCGCCAATGTGTAAATCGCCTTCAGGAACGGATGTAAAAACGTTAAAGTTTCCCTTCTGAAATAAGCCATTAGATTCATCATAATAGTAAAGGTCGAGATTCGAAACTTGCCTATTTTCAGGCGAAACCGACTTAGTATCATCCACCATAACCCCATAAATAGACGTCAATTCAATTTGAGGGGAGGTCCCCGTTTTCGTTGGTGCAAGGTCGCCTGTTAATAGCATAAAGCTCCCAACAATGACGATGATCCCAAACATAACCGAAGCTACCAGTGGCATGATTCGAGCATTACGTTTAGTACCTTTTCGACTTAATACAGCATTTTTAATACGCTGCTTTTGAGATGGTGAGATGGGTGTTTCCTCTATTAATTGCTTCTTAAACCGATTCATGTAAAAGCACCTCCCATTCCGAGTGATCATTTAAATACCTCTTCAGCTCATCTCTTGCTCGTTTTAAGCGAGATCTGACTGTGCTCTCATTAAGTCCGAGTAATTCTGCAATTTGTACCGTGGAAAGCTCCTCAAAATAATACAGGATAATCGTTTCTCGGTATTTTTCTTTTAATCGCATGACGGCCTGCAATAAGGCAGATTTCTCGTTAGAAAGGACGACTTCCTGCTCGGCACTTTTTGCATTTTTAAATGGTAAAAATAGCTGCCATCGTTTTTTCTTTCGTAAATAGTCGTGACAGCGATTAATAACTATTTTCCTTAAATAGTTTTTGACAGAGGCCTCCCCTTTGTATTGAGCGGCTTTTTCATAAAATGCCATGAAGCTTTCCTGCACTATATCCTCCGCCACCTCCCAGCTCTGTACATAAAAATATGAGAGCCGAAGAAGGTGCTCGGTATGCAGATCCATCGCTTCATTCAATAATTCATCTCGCATCCTATCACCCCATTTTCACGCTATAGACGTTAAAAGTCGGAAACCGTTGCAACATTTTTTCTATAATAAAACCCGGAGCAAATTTACCCTGCTCCGGGATACTAAAATTAGTTATTAATATATTTCTCAAACACATCGCCAAAATCCTTTTTGACGTGAGCATCTTTTTGCTCAAGTAGCCAGTTGTGCGAGAATTTTGTGATGTTCTCGAAGCTCGTTGCTGGAGGCACCTCATCATTTCCAACACGACCAAGTGCACTTGCCGCAAGCGTTAGGCTTTGCTTAGCCGAGTCTAGCTTAAATTCATTCGATTTTTGCTGAAGCGAAATTGCGTGTAGTGCCTTATATAAATCTTTAATTTCTGAAAGGAATTTCTTGTGGATATCAATTGACAGAGGTACATTGCTAATCGTGAATTTAATTTCTACATCTAGATCGATTGTACCGGCCGTTTCAAGAAGCACATTGTCAATCGTGTGATGCTCGTATTCATAGCGACGCAGCATACGCTTTTTACTGAGTGCGTTGGCACCATCCACATGAATCAAGCCGTAATTCGTAAAGCAATATTCATCCGCCTTTGTTTTGATGAGGAAGAAAATCCGCTCATCGATTTCATTGAAAATAAAATCATCAGAATCCGTTTTGTCGAAGTCAGAGCGTGGCACAACTACCCCAATATCAGATAGACCAAGTGCATCTGAAGCAAGTTTTTTGAACATCCTAAAGCCCCCCTTTTTTTGAATTCTACTACAAATGAATTTGTATGCAAGTAGATTTCTAACGATTCACAAAATTTACATAATAGGTACTCACTCCGGATATAGTTCAATTTCAATTACTCCTGCTGGTGGCATATCCATCATTACAGCGATTTCACTTGCTGTAACTGTAAAAGGGCTTTGATTGCATTGTGTTCGATTTCTATTGTTTTTTTCTGCATGTAGTGCTCGTTCTTAGGCTCACTTTTCTGCTTCCACTATGCGAAGGTGCGCTTCGATTGCGGCAGATTTTTCATCCAAAATATGCTTTAAACGAGCTTCGTATGTAAGCTTTTCTTGCAAGGACATACTTAACTCCTGCCACTGCGAAAATGCATCCACTAACCTTTCGTCCTTCATCGCAATCTCCTCCAGTTCTCGGTAAGTATCCTCAGATACCTTTGGACATATCGCTATCGCCCCTCATTGTATAAAGCATGCATTATCCATGCAGCTATCAATAATTTTTCTCGTCCAAACGAAATCCTTGTTTCTCTTCTGAAAAACAGCCTTATCACATATATTAGGTTGTTACGTTTTTGGCTTTAGGGAAATGACAAGAAAAGGGGCGACACTATAGTGGAATTTCTATCAATGGATTTTTTAACAGCCATACTGTCGATCGTGCTCATTGATTTAGTGCTGGCGGGTGATAATGCACTACTTATTGGACTTGCTGCAAAAAATGTACCAAAGCGTTTGCAAAAAAAGGTCATTCTAGCAGGTACTTTTGGGGCCATTATTATTCGCACACTCTTAACTTTAGTCGCTGTCAAGCTGCTCGAAATTGATGGGCTTATGCTAATTGGTGGCGTACTTTTAATTTATATTTCGTTCAAGCTTTTGCTTAGTGCCGTAGAAACGGATATTAATCCATCAAAAAATACTTTTTGGGGTGCATTATGGACTATTCTGCTTGCCGATATTTTAATGGGTGTAGATAATGTCCTCGGTGTTGCAGGTGCGGCAGAAGGCAACTATGTACTCGTTGTGTGCGGGCTACTGATTTCCATTCCGATTGTCGTATGGGGAAGCACAGTTGTTATTCATTTAATGGAACGATTCCCGATTATTATCGTTATCGGGGCAGGCGTATTAGTCTGGACAGGCTCTAAAATGATTATAAAGGATACGTATGTGGCGCCATTTTTCAACTATCAACACGAGGTCATCGTCTTTCAAATACTGCTAGTTGGATTTGTACTCTCTCTGGGGCTAATTTATAAAACAATAAAAAAAGGGAGATCGGCAGCATCTATTCAGTAATATGAATTAATACGTCGATCTCCAAAACCTAATTTCATTATTTCTCTCATCAAAGGCAAACACTTCCACTAGTTTAGAGAATTTTAATGATTTAGGTAGCTTGCTTGTCACAACAAAATGCTGTTGCTTTGGAATATTGAATTGTATAGAATAATTTTCTTTGATCAAATTAGCCTTTACCGTTGTTATTGCTTCATCCTCGTTCTCACCATAAACAATTGCGTAGCGACCTTTATTTGTAGTCTTTACTGTATAGTTTATTTTATTTTTACCATAGCTAGCTGAATGAATGCGAAAACGATTATTCCACCCTTTTTGCAGCTCAACAATGCCTTTATCACCATTATCAAGTTCAATCCATGAGATATACGTAGTAGATTCGTGCACTTGCATTAATTCGGGCTTGTTTGTGAGTGTTACATCTAGCCATTGTTGGATTTCATTTTTGAGTGTTTCATCATTTTTAACGGAATGCTGAAAATATGACTCTAAAGCATAAATTCCTGTAGCTACAATAGTTATAATCAATATGTATATCGCTATTTTTTGCCTCATGGAATCACCCCTTTTCAAATGCTTATATCTATCATTCTATGCGGATGGAAGGAATACCTTTTTATGGAATAAAATTTCTATCTGCTTTTTATGATAAGATTGCTTTAGGGGGGATCATTGTGGATAATCTCAGTATTTTATCATTTCTTGTGGCAGCGGTTTTGTTAACGCTCATGCCTGGACCAGATATTTTATTTGTCATTGCACAAAGTATTTCACAGAATGCTCGTGCAGGAATTTCAACGGCACTCGGGCTTTGCACTGGTTTACTCGTACATATTTCAGCTGCTGTCGTCGGGATTTCTGCGATTATTTATAGCTCGGCCACTATCTTTACGATGGTGAAATGGGCTGGTGCGATTTATTTGTTGTATTTGGCAGTGGGTGCCTTTCGCGCAGGGAGTAGTGCGATTGGGCTTGATGAAAAGCCCGCTATTTCTTATAGCAAATTATATAAAAAGGGCATTATTATGAATGTGCTAAATCCGAAAGTATCAATTTTCTTTTTAGCCCTCTTGCCACAATTTGTGCATGGAACCGAAAACGTACCCTGGCAAATGCTCCTACTAGGGCTTGTATTTTTAATACAGGCATTCGTTATTTTCGCAACAGTTAGCGGACTTGCTAGCCGGGTCCGACAAGTATTAGTTCGCAGCTCTTTTATAGCGAGGCATTTAAATAAAATAGAGGGTTCACTTTATACCGTGATCGGGGTTAGCATTGCATTTTCGGAAAGATAGCTGAATTTTGTTGCCATAGGTTTTACTAGCCACTTTTTTTTGAAATACTAGCCGGAATTTCGAAAATACTAGCCACTTTTCCGAAAATACTAGCCACTTTTTGAAATTTACTCGCCAACGGGATAATTCACTCTTACATACTTACTTGGAACACAAGTCAACTCATTATAATGACCCGAAGTAAAATAAACGAGCTACCCCTACGAAAGGTAGCTCGCTTAATCCACTCTCTATTTAGGCAATGTAATAATAAACTCTGTCCCGATGCCTACCTCGCTCGAAGCAGTAATGGTCCCATCGTGTAGGGCTAGGATGTCTTTTACAATCGCGAGACCAAGTCCTGTGCCATCCTTTGTACGAGACTCGTCTACTCGGTAAAAGCGATCAAAAATCCTCTCGAGCTCTGCCAGCTCCATTCCGATACCTGAATCTCGCACTACTACAAGAACAGTCGATTCAGAGGAAGCTAATTCTACAAAAATCGTCCCGTTCTTCTGATTATATTTCATTGCGTTCGTTAATAGGTTCTCCCAAACGTTTTCGAGTAAGCTCTCATCTCCGTTGTAGAGGACGGGCTGAATAGAGTAAGAAATATCTAGCTGTAGCTCCTCTAACCGCCAACGATATTTTTGTATCATCGTTACGAGCTGTACATCGAGTGCAAATGGGGCTTTACGTATCATTCTTGTGGATTGATCAAGTGACGTTAATAAGAGCAGCTGCTTTGTTAAGGTTGATAAGCGCTTTGCCTCTTTATCGATAATGCTCGAATATTCAAAGCGTTCCTCCTCAGTTAGCTCCTTCATCTTTAGAAGATCCGCATAGCCTTGAATATTAAGAAGTGGTGACTGAAAATCATGCGAAACATTGCTAATAAATTCCTTTCGCGCACGATCATTTTCCTGCAATTGCACGACCATACTATTAAAGCTCTCCGCCAGCTGACCGATTTCGTCCCGACGATTAATTTCAAGGGAGACATTATAATTATCGTTCGTAATTTGCTGAGTGGCCTCCGTTAGCTGTGCTATTGGTCGAATTAGCTGCTTCGCCATCCAAAGCACGGCGATGACACTAATAATAATCGTGCTAAGAAGTAGACTTGCCAAAATAGAATGCACATCAGAAAACATGAGTTTAATGTTCGGTCGAAGGAATAATCCATACTGCACGTCATTATACGTAAATGGTACTCCTACCGTATTGTTTAACTCATTTGCAAAAAAGCCCGTCATAAATGTTTTATCAGAATACTCTTTCATGCCATGATAAGTATCGCCAGCTAGCACCTTCTCACGAGCATCCTCAGGCAGCTCTGTATCACGAAATTCTCCACCGAAATACTTTTCGTAGCCATCCTCATTGATAACATAAGCCTGGTAACCAATATTACCAATGGACGTTAAATAATTTTCCAGACCAACCCCGTGCATTTGCTCGAGAGCCGATTTCATTTCAAGGGCGACCTTCACATTATTTTCATCATTGATCTCCTTTGTGCTTGTTAAATAAAAGTAATTGGCAATAACAAATCCAGCAACAAGACTAAATGATAATATAAACAGCATCGCTATTAAAAATTGTCTGTATAAGGTTTTCATGCCTGTACCTCTAGCTTATAGCCCACGCCCCGCATTGTTTGAATTTCAACCGATGCCCCAATTCTGCTGAGTCGCTCACGAATTCTTTTAATATGCGTATTTAATGTTTGCTCACTACCTTCATAATCATAGCCCCAAATCTTTTCCATTAAAGTATCTCGGGTGAACACCTGCTCCGGACGTGAGGCGAGCAGACTGAGCAGTTCAAATTCCTTCAGCGGCATAAGCAGTGTTTCAGTACCTGCGATAACCTCGAAGCTTTTGCGGTTAATTGTTAAATTCCCTACCTTCATGACCGTATGTGAGGCTTTATCAAAGCGACGTAAAATGACCGCTACTCGGAACAATAGCTCACGTGGCTCAAACGGCTTTACTACATAATCCTCCGCCCCTGCTAAATAACCCTGCTCTTTATCATCAATCGCTCCCTTTGCTGTCAAAAGAATAACAGGCGTAGCATACTCTTCTCTTAAGATTTCAGTTAGTCGGATTCCATTCATTCCGGGCATCATCACATCAACAATCGCTAAATCTACATGCTCCTCACGAAGTATGGCAAGCGCCTCCTGAGCATGATTGGCCTTGTGCACCTTATAGCCCTCTCTCGTTAATTGAATGGCAACGAGCTTTAAAATATGCGAATCATCATCAACAACTAGGATTTGCAAGTTTGTCGCCTCCTTCTAGTGGAAATTATTTAGCTTCCTCTCTTACTAACTCTTCCAGCAACGCACAGCCTGCCCCATCCTGAAGACTACTATCCTTCCAATAGATCATAATGTTTTCGGGCGGATTAGACGGGTCTAGCTTTCTAATTATTTTTCGGTTGTTTTCATCGGGATAATAAAATAAGTTCTTCTCTACTTTATATGGACTATTTACACCGTAGTGCTTTCGATTTCGATCATTAACAATATATGACTGGTCAAAGTTTGCACCTTTTAACGTTTTACCCGATGCCTCTTTTACCTTATTACTTACCCATTTTTTTAAATCCTCATAAGCTATGTCTTGTTCAAAGGGCGAAATATCGTAGTAGTCTTTTATGTATTGAATAACCGGCTTTCCATAGTCCGTTTTCTCATGGAACAGATTTTTTTCCTCTTTATACGATTGGAACCCTGAATAAATAAAGGAGATAAACGATTTAATTGTATGCTTTGTATATTCATAAATCGGCTCAATCCTTCCAACCGTTTCTTCTTTTAGTAGGTTGCTAAGCATATCGACAACCGTCACTTCTATACTATCTCCTTCTTCTGCACCCCAAACTTGATGAAAACAGGGCACTTTTATACCTGTAGATTCTAGGTTTACTAATAAATTCTGGAATTCATTCACAGCCCTCTTACTACCGCTATGAGTTAAAAAAATAAACGAAACGAAAGGTTGTTCTTGCTCTAATGAAGAATCTTTATAGGAATTAATTAGTCCCACAGTTTCTTCAAAAAGCTGAGAATCCCCTTTTTGTATGGCACCATCCTTAATTTTATTTTCTACACAAAATGAATACTTTGGCAGACTTTCAGAAAACGTTTGGTCAAATAGCTCAATAACAATATCAATATCTCTTGTCTTTTTGGTCCATTCACTTTTTAAGCTGACGACCTTTACCTCCGCTTGTACTCTTACTTCATATTTCGAATTTCGTGATAGATCTCGAATTTTATCGAGATAGATAAGATCCTTAAACTGCTCTTTATTCGCCAATACGATGGGCGTTAAAAAGCTTTCAAGAAACCTCGAGCCTAAACCGTGATTTTCGTTTGGATCTAACAAATACGAAACGAATGAAGTTACATTTGGTTCATTAATAGACCCATCGTTAGAAGATAATACTTTAAAAATATTCATTTCGATTCCCCCTTTTGTACATCCATTTTATTTCAATAATCAGAAAAATACGAGAGTACTGTGCGCACCCCCGTATTTCAAAAAATTAATTCTTATCCTTCTCAAACAGTAAAATTAAAGCGGGTAGGAGAACACCTCGCACTAGGAATGTATCAATAATAATCCCGATCGCGACAATAAAGCCAAAGACAAATAAGTCTGCAACTGGCATTGTAGTAAGTGCCGCAAATGTTGCTGCTAAAATAATCCCCGCGGATGAAATTACCCCACCTGTGTTACGAATCGCAATTTCTAATGCATCCTTCACCTTATGGATTTTTCTTTCCTCAATAAATCGCGATACTAAAATAATATTATAGTCGATTCCTAGCGCAACAAGGAAAATAAATGAATATACCGGTACCCTTGAGCTAACCGCCTCAAAGCCGAATAGCGTATCCACCAGGAAAATCCCTAAGCCTAGAGCCGATAAGAAGGATAATAGGATCGTTGCCATCATATATAGCGGCATTTTCCACGATCTTGTTAGGACAAATAGCAGCACTAAGATTAATAGCGTTTCTAAGCTAACAATTGTAAAAATATCCCCATTATTAATTTCGCGCTCATCTAGAATTTTCGCCGTTGTGCCCGCATAATGTAGCTCACCATCGATGCCTGCTTCTTCTAATACATCCTTCGCATCCTCCCGCATTGTTGCTAGCGAATCTATAGCTTCATTTGAGTACGGGTTTATCGCAAGGGCTAATGTATATTTTAAAGAGGTTACATCCTCATTTTGGGCTGTTAAACGAACGGACGCTACAAGATCCTGTTGAGATAATAGGCCCGTGATTTCCTCTATCTGTGCCTCTGTTATTTCCTGTTTACTTTCCACTAACACCGTTGTTGGCGCAAGCTCTCCTTTATCAAATGTAGATTCGACAATTTCATAGCCTACACGGGAGGGCATATCCTCCGGGAAGGATTTTACGACATCAAACTCAAATTTCAGATTAAACATATTGAGTGCTGTAATTACCATAAACACGGCTACGATACCGCCTGTTACAAATGGTTTATTCACAACAAACTTCGCAATCGGTCCCCATATTCCATGCTTCACTTCTTTTTTATCGCCAAACTTCGGTACTTTTGGCCAGAACGCTTTACGACCGAATAATGTAAATAGCGCTGGTACTAGTGTAATAGACGCCAGCATAATCACAAAAATGGCTGTTCCAAAAATCGGGGCGAAGTTTTGATAATCACGGAAATCAGCAAAAAGAAGAATCAGCATTGCAGCTAAAACCGTACCGCCGGCAAAGAATACTGGTTCACCTGTAGCACGCATTGCGTATTTCATCGCCTCATATTTACTTTCGTAGCGATTTAACTCCTCTCGGTAACGCGAGAAGACGAATAACGAATAATCAATGAGTGCTGCAAATAGTAGAATACTCATGATCGATGTTGTTTGGTTATTAATCTCTAAACCTGCTGCTCCCATTAGCGCAACAGATTGGTTGACGATTTGATATACAATGACTGTTGCAAACAATGGAATAAAGGCAAGTAATGGTGAACGATAAATACCGATTAACAACACGAGAATGATACCAATTGTTGCAAATAGTAATACAAAATCGGCTTGCTCAAATAATTTTATTGTATCGCCTGCAATTCCAGCTGGCCCTGTAATATAAAATGCCACATCATTTAAGCTGTCAGCAGCCTCATTACCGATTTTTGATACCTTATCGTTAATTGCCTCATAATCTTTACTTCCAAGGTCTGGTGCCAAATTCATCGGGATAATCATCGTCGATTTATCCTCTGATGTGAAGCCCGCTAAAGCCGCTTCCGGTAACTCTTTAATATTGATAATTGTTTCGACACCTTCAATGTCCTCTGCAATAATAGCATCAGTTATTTTTGCCACATTAGACGAGTCGATCTCTCCATTTTCATTATGAAACACTAATATTCCTGGTGTACCTTCATCATCCGGGAAAGCCTCTTTTATTTTTTCCGCTGCAATAATAGACTTTGCATCATCCGGTAAGGATTGAAAGTTCGATACTTTATAATCATTCAACCGTGGCCCCATACTAATAACGATCATAATAGTAAACCACGCAATGATCGTAATCCACATACCACGCTTTGTAGACACCCAATCCGTTATAGCTTGTAGCAACTTATTCATGTTTTTCCTCCTCATGTCCTTGGGAATTTTCAAAAAATCCACCAATCATACAAGAGGCATTATAAGGGAACAACATAAACTGAACATGAACTTTAAGTTACACTTGTGAAACTTAAAGCATGATTTTCTCCACTAAAAAAACGAGCAGGGCTCTTGCCATACTCGCTTCCACTCTTATTACTCACCAAAAACCGTTACAATTTCTGCTGATGTTTTACGTTGTTTCGCTTTTGGTATTTCATCAAAATAGCCCACCTGTAGCATAGCTATTATGCGCTCACCAGGCTGTACCTTTAATGCTTCGCGGAATTTTGGTTGGTCCAGGAATGGCGGTGTTTTCCAGCAAGAGCCGATGCCTTTATCCCATGCTAGAAGCTGCATGTTTTGAATAAAGCTTGATACTGCGCCTAGATCCTCTAATCGCTCCTTTTGACGTACATCCTCAGGCACGATGACGAATGCATAGCCACCCGGTAAAGTGAATTTTTTCATTTGCTTTTCAAGCTCTTCTGCTGTTAGCTCCTGCCACTTCGGAAGTGTAATATCGCGTAATACATCATGTAATGCGAATAACTCCTTACCACATGCAATAACAACACGCCATGGCTCACGATTTCCGTGATTCGGTGCCCATACAGCATCATCAATAATTGCTAGTAGCTCCTCACGATCAACTGGTTGACCGTTGAATAGTTTAATTGAACGTCTGCTCGTAATTGCTTCTCGTACAGATAATGATTGTGTATTCATTTACTGATTCTCTCCTTAGACTAATAGAAATTACTTCATTGTAAATTATGCGTTTTCCTACATTTCACCTTAACATAAATAGGATTTTTTTAAAATATACGTGCTTTTCGTATGGAGAGGAGGAATTCAATTGAGAGCCGCTCTATCCTGCTGCTATGTGGCTGCCCGGTCAGTTAAATACATCATCAATTTTGAAGAAAAAGTACTCGATATTCGGGGTATAGGCGGCTGAATTCTGATATTCGTATTGCCTGTTTTGGCTATTGTTTGTATGAGCATTTACAAATGGAATACCATCGACAACACTTGTTACCATTGCACTATGGTCAATGACGCCATTGCCTTGAAAATCATACAAAATGACATCGCCCGGCTCGAGCTCTGCCGGCGATTCGACTCGTTTTGCTGTCAGCCCTGTTCGAGACGTTTGCAAATACCATCTCAAGCTATGTGCAACAGACCAGCTATAGCTCCACGTTTCCTTTGGGTAAAATCCTGGTCTCATGCTCCCACTTTTCCAGCCACCAGTTATCCACCACCCTCTCCCCCGGTCCGGCGCCCCCCACATCGGTGCCCCACCAGCCAATAAACATTGAGAGACAAAGTTGGCACAATCAACCGAAAAAGTTGGAAAACTCGGATTTTGTAAGTTCCACCACGTTTGTGCATACGCTACAGCCGCACTACGATTATAATACGTTGGAATTTTCACTCCCCCTTTCTACCTTTTATATGCCTTAGTTATTGCCTTTCATTACAGCAAGTTTATTACAAAAATTTCTTTGTGTAGAGCAAGCAAACATCACCGTAATTTTGCTACAATAAGATTACTAGCTAACGAAGAAGGAGGGCGCTATATGCAGCATGCCGAAAAGGAAATACTTTATCCGACGATGTTATGTGATAAAAAGGGGAACTTAAATCCTGAGGCGATTGGCTTTGCCCGCAAACCACTTATCGACTGTAATTTGTCCGGACATTTTATGCGCAAGAAAAAATGGAATTATTGGTGTGTGTTTGGAGAGGAAATATTATTTTCGGCAACGATTGCTCATCTTGATTATGCTGCTGTATGCTTTGTGTATTTTCTTGAATATGAAACACAGCGCTATTTCGAAAAAACAATTACAATCCCGTTAGGCGGCAAGCTAAAAATGCCAACACGAGTGCTTGAAACAGTCTCTTATGCTAATAATGAGATGTCGGTTAATATCGCTTTTTCTAACGGTGATACACATCTGTCTGTCTTATGTGATGACTTTGATGGAGATCGTTTGCATGCAGAGCTTATCATTCATCATCCAAAAGCAGATGATTCTTTGAATGTAGTGATCCCTTGGAATCGACAAACATTCCAATTTACGGCAAAGCATCATACTTTACCGACGACAGGTATTGTCAAGATTGGCAACAAGCACTTTACTTTTAATGATGAAGATTGTTTTGCTGTGTTAGATTATGGTCGTGGTGTTTGGCCACGTAAGGCAATTTGGAATTGGGGGATGGCTAGCCAGCACGTACGTAATCGCCGCATCGGCCTTAACTTTGGCGGTAAATGGACGGACGGTACAGGTATGACCGAAAATGCTATTTTTATAGACGGAGCTATGACCAAAATTCACGAGGATGTCCTTTTTGCTTATGACCGTTCTAATTTCATGAAGCCGTGGCGCATCACGTCCAAATTTAGTCATACTGTAAATTTAACCTTTAAGCCCTTCTTTGAACGCAACGCCTCAACCGATGCCAAGCTTATTCGTACCGGCGTTCATCAAATGATCGGCTATTACAATGGTACGATTCATCTAGAGGATGGAGAAATCCTTCACATCCAGCAAATGCTCGGCTGCATCGAGGAGCACACCGCCAAATGGTAACATTCATATTGAAAGCCACCCTTTTGTAGAGGGCGGCTTTTATTTTGTGCGGATGGGGGTTGTTTTGTGCGGATAGGGGCGGCTTTGGTGCGGATGGAGTGTGTTTTGTGCGGATGGATGCCGCTTTGGTGCGGATGGCTCCCTTTTGCGCGGATGGCCGCGGCTTTTGTGCGGTTGGGCGCTGCTTTTGTGCGGATACGCGTTCCTTTTGTGCGGATGGACACTCCTTTTGTGCGGATACGCGTTCCTTTTGTGCGGATAGACCCGGCTTTGGTGCGGATGGCTCCCTTTTGCGCGGATGGCCGCGGCTTTGGTGCGGTTGGGCGCTGCTTGGGTGCGGATACGCGTTCCTTTTGTGCGGTTGGCCCCAGCTTTGGTGCGGTTGGCTCCCTTTTGTGCGGATAGCCGCCGCTTTTGTTCGGATACGCGTTCCTTTTGTTCAGATAGCCGCCGCTTTTGTTCGGATACGCGTTCCTTTTGTTCAGATAGACGCTGCTTTTGTTCGGATACGCGTTCCTTTTGTTCGGATAGGCATTCCTTTTGTTCGGATAGCTCCAGCTTTGGTGCGGTTGGCTCCCTTTTGTGCGGATAGCTGCGGCTTTGGTGCGGATACGCGTTCCTTTTGTTCGGATGGCTGCTGCTTTGGTGCGGTTGGCTCCCTTTTGTGCGGATAGCCGCTGCTTTTGTTCGGATACGCGTTCCTTTTGTGCGGATGGCTGCGGCTTTTGTTCGGATACGCGTTCCTTTTGTGCGGTTGGCTCCCTTTTGTGCGGATAGACGCTACTTTTGTTCGGATACGCATTCCTTTTGTGCGGTTGGACGCCGCTTTTGTTCGGATACGCGTTCCTTTTGTGGGGTTGGCCCCAGCTTTGGTGCGGTTGGCTCCCTTTTGTGCGGATAGACGCTACTTTTGTTCGGATACGCATTCCTTTTGTGCGGATGAACACTCCTTTTGTGCGGATAGACGCAGCTTTTGTTCGGATAGACACTCGGCTTTAAAAATACTCGCCATAATTCCAAAAATACTAGCCGGATTTTTTGAAATACTAGCCGATTTTTTTGAAATACTAGCCACTTTTTGAAATTTACTCGCCAATGTGAAAATTCACGGTAAAAATACTAGCCATAATTACTTACTGGCACTCATTTGTGCAGATACAACTCCCTTTTGTGCGTACGGGCACTCTTTTGGTTAGGATAGTCCCATCTTTTGCGCGGACAACTCCCTTTTGTGCGGATGGACACTCCTATTGTGCAGTTGGATCCGGCTTTTGTGCGGATACGGCACTCTTTGAGGATGGCCCCCTTTTATTCGTTCAATGAACTATTTAGTGAATATTTTCTATCTTTGGATGAAATCAATTATGCTTTCCTACTGTAACTTCCCTAAAAAACGCAGTACTTTCTCAGTCGACTTTATTCACGAATGCTCCCCTTTTCGGTTTCGTATATCGAGTGTCTTCAGTAGTAATTCCTTCGCTAATTCTTTTTCCCCTAGCTCGATTAAACATTTGGCTTTATGCTGATATATAAAATCTTCGTAATCTGAAATTTCATAATTGACCCGGATACAATGGGCTTCATCAAATAGACTTAATGCTCGATCATGCTGATTATTGTACTTATACGCCTCGCCTAATCGAATCAGTGTCACCAATTTCTTTTTAGGGATTTCCTCTGCTAGGGCTAAACATTTATCAAAATACAAAATTGCTTCACTGGTGCAATTTAATATTCGATAGCAGTTACCGATTGCACCTAGTAAAAAGTACTTTTCATCTAAATTGTCTGTTTGCTGAAGCATCAGTATCCCATCAGCAATCCATTCATTCACAAAATTCGCTGCATTCGTTTGTTCACGTAAATAGTTCATTTCATCAAAATAAATAAACTCTGCTATCTTTTGAAAATTATCCTTAACCATTTTAAAATCCAATATGCATCACCCCCCAATCCGTAAAGCCCGTCCTAAAATTGTTAATCTTGAGCTTCTTGAAAATTTAAATAGTCACGTATCATTATTTTTAAAATCAAACTAATTAAAATTAAACACCCTATCAACTTCGGATATGAAATCGAAATTATAGAATTTTGAATTAACAAAGTGCCAACAAAAAAATCTACCCGCCCCTACAGGCAAGTAGATTTTATGCTATTACTCTTATACATCAGTAATGTTCAATAGTTTTTCTGCTGTGCGGTTAATGCCTGTGTATGCATCGCCGAGTTCCTGCATGCTTGCGGAAAATTGCTGTGTGAAGGCTGCGATTCCGTTTGTAGATTCATTGACATTATCAATCGATAGCTTAATATGCTCAAGCTGCTGGGCAATATTATCAGCACTTTCTGTACTGTTTTGTGCCATTTTTTGAATTTCATTCGCGACAACTGCAAAACCGCGGCCATGCTCTCCTGAACGTGCAGCCTCAATAGAAGCATTTAAGCCGAGAATTTTCGACTTCATGGCGATATCCTTTACAACGGTTACGATTGAATTGATTTGTACAATGTCTGTATTCATCGACTCGGCGAATCTTGATAGATGCTCTAGTCTTCCCGAAACATCGACGCTTGCTGATGTTAATTCAGTATTGGTTGCGGTCATTTCTTCTACAGCACTTGAAAGCTCTGTTGCTAATAAGCGCATATTGTCCATCTTTTCATTCGAGATAATGGCGCTTACGATCCCAATAACCTTGCCATTATCATATATAGGCTGAGCAGTGGATACATACGCAACGCCAAAAGCTTCTGGCCCTCGTTCTTCTCGTAGGAACTTACCTGCAGAAAGTGCCTTTTCTGTCGTTGTTCCTCGGAAGTTTTCCACTTTAGCGCCAACTGGGACTTTTAAATCAATAATTTTACCAGGTCGATACGCCAGTACTTCCTCCGTGCTTGCTACAACTACACAGGCATCTTCTGGATACGTTGCCTGATAAACATCAATTGCATCAACAGCTGCCTGTAATTTTGGATGCATACGTTCCCTCCGTTCTAATCTAGATTATAATATTCTTATTACTTATATCGGCAAATTACAGTCTTTTTTACTCTTTACATAATAAAGGCCACGAACTCGCATTCGTGGCCTCTCCTTTTTCATAGTGCATCTAACAGAATCTCATATTCATTTGAAGTGCGAATTTCGATTGTTAAATAGCCCTTCCCATAAATCGTTGTGATTAATAATGGAACACCGCTCGTATTTTGGAATCGGAAGTCTAATGAGTCATACGCTACTGTAGCATCTCTTCCCTTTGGAACGTAGCCAACATTTAATGAATGATGATGCCGCTCAACAAACGTTACCGGCACCTGGTCAATCGCATTAAACAATGTAGAGGATGTTTGACAAATCCCTCCGCCTATTCCCATAACCCGTTTGGCATTAATAATTTCGGGTGCAGGCTGATAACCTGTTTCCTCTGTCCTTGGCCCAACCATGACATTAAACGAAAAATAATCTAAATTCCCAACGATTGTATTATGAATAGCCTTCGCTGATAACTCGATATTTTTACTTCTGCCTGTATCTCCAGCATTAAAATACGTTGTATAAGAGCCGATGACGACTTCGTGGAGCGATTGCAAATCTTCTTCGCTATAGCCGCTATCTCTAACTTCTAGTGGTAGCTCAATATTCCCCCCTGTACTTGAAGCGGATAATATGTCCTCCACTAATTGACTTTCCTTTAAAATCACCATCGGACGCCCTTTCATCACTTGCCCGTTCTCTCCAAGACGATCGAGCACCATTCGTTGATCATAGCCCTTTTCTGTCTCAGTCCCTCGTGCCAGCTCTTTTGCTAACGTTTCGATTTCGTCAATATACGTTTCAATATCGGTTTCATAGCTAAAGTCCTTCAGCTCTAATGTTTTCACAACGGTGGAAGTATTCGGGTCGATTAAATTAATCCTATGTGGCTGAATTTCTTCGGGGATTTCCTGCTGCTCCTCATAGTAAGCAACTTGCTTTTTTAACGTCTCTAGTTCCTGCTCAAGTTGCATTACTTGTTCTTCTAATAACTGTTCCTTTGCCGTTTCGTCATTACAGCCAAATAAACCAACTATTGCAAACATCATCCCTATACCAATCCATCTTTTCACAATAAAACAACACCTGCCTAGGTATTTAATGGACGCTTTATAGCACTTAAACATTGTATTCAATAGCAAAAAAAATGTGCTTACCGTAATTATTTTGCGTGATATTTGCAAACTTTATGTAATACTTCAAAAAACAAAGGGAGCGTCTATTTTTAGACGTCCCCTCTTTCGTTAAGAATGCTGTAGCTTTTTCTTCCTATAACGATTTTTAATTTTATCCATTGTAAAGACTATAATAAAAATCACCCCAACGATTGTCGCCATCATGCCTGCAATTGATGTATCAAACCATTTCGCAGTATAATAGCCGATCACTGCCGATGCCATACCAAAGCTTATACTCCATATGAACATTTGCTTGATCGACTTACTGATTAAATAGGCCGTTGCTGAAGGTCCGATTAGCATCGCTACAACTAAAATAGCACCCACACTATCAAAGGCCGAAACAGTTGTTAATGAAATTGTTGTCATAAAGCCGTAATGCAGAAGCACAACTGGTAAACCAATCGTTGCGGCATAAACCGGATCGAATGTTGATAGCTTCATTTCCTTATAGAATAACAGCAGGAACGCAATATTTATAACGAGCACTAAAAGCAGCATCCAAACCGCCTTTGGCATCGTAATGGATAAAAATGTCCACCTATCCCACGGAACAAAAGCGATTTCCCCCATTAAAACGTGCTCTACATCTAAGTGCACATTTCCTGCAAATAATGTAATGAGCAGCACACCAATAGCAAATAATGTTGTAAAAGTAACACCAATGGCTGCATCCTCTTGAATACCGGACGTTTGTAGCAGCTGGACTAAATATGCGGTTAAAATCCCTGCAAAGGCAGCTCCAACTAGCATCCAAAATCCGTTTAATGATTGCGTTACAATAAAGGCCATTACAATGCCAAACAGTACTGTATGGCTAATCGCATCCGCAATCATTGACATTTTACGAAGAATTAAAAAGACACCGGCTATTCCACACGTAATACCGACTAGTATACCTGTTATGATTACCCAAAACTCTATCATGATACTTCACCTTGCTGTTGAAATTTCTTTTTTCTCAAAAACTTGCTTAACTGACCGGATTTTGGGCTGAATACGTAGGAAACGAAAAAAATACTAGCCGCAATTAGCACGATTATCGGACCGGTAGAGAGTCCTGTGCGTAGGGAGCTAATATATGTCCCCACAACACCTGATAATCCGCCAGCAATACCACTAAATAGGAGCATCGTATTTAACCTATTTGTCCAGAGCTTTGCACTTGCTGCTGGGATAATTAGCAAGGCCGACATTAGAATAACACCGACCGCTTGAATGCCCGTTACAATTGTCATGACAATAAGTGCCGTTAAGCACGCTTTCAACGCCTCAACAGGTAGCCCAATTCCTTTCGCATAAACAGGATCGAAAATCATCAGCTTCCATTCCTTATATAATAAAAGACTGACAATAATAATGATCGCGGCAGAAATAAATAACCACGTTAAATCCGATTTTGTCATCGTGGCTGCTTTTCCAAATATAAAATCATTTAGTCCACTTTGATTGCCGAGTGGACTCCGATTGACAATCGTTAAAAAGACAATTCCGATTCCAAAAAATACAGCTAGCACAAGCCCAATGGCAGCATCTGCCTTTAGCTTGGAGTACGTAACAATCCACTGAATGCAATAAACAGAAAGGGCGGACGTAATAGCGGCGCCCAGCATTAAAACAGGCAGCTCTTTTTGACCCGTTAATAAAAAGGCTAAAGCGATGCCAGGTAATGCAGCATGTGCAGCTGCATCACCTACTAAACTTTGCTTTTGTAAAAAGGAGAACGTCCCTGTAATACCTGCTGCTATACCTAGAAGCATAGTACCAATAAGTACCCACAGTAAATTTCCCGTTAACATCGTTTTTCCTCCTTACATCGCTTCCATCATTAACAGCTTCCCGCCATAGGTTTGCTGGAGCTTTTCAGCCGTGAATATTTCCTCTGTTTTCCCAGCTGCTAAAATCGTTTTATTTAATAGAATCGTATAGTCGAAATACTCCGTTACTGTTTGTAAATCGTGATGAACAACGAATATACTTTTCCCTTGTGCCTTTAAATTTTTTAAAATATCAATAATTGTTTTTTCTGTTGCAGCATCTACCCCTGCAAAGGGTTCATCTAAAAAATAAACCTCGGCATTTTGTGCTAGCGCTCTTGCAAGAAATACACGCTGCTGTTGACCACCAGAAAGCTGCCCAATCGAGCGATCTGCAAAATCCTGCATCCCAACACTCGTTAATGCTTGCATTGCGACCGTTCTGTCTTGCTTTGTCGGGCGTTTAAATAAGCCTCGATGTCCGTATCGTCCCATCAATACAACATCAATTGCTGTCGTTGGAAAATCCCAGTCAACGGCATTTCGCTGTGGTACATATCCAACCTGTAAGCTTTTTGGAGAAAAAGCCTTCCCTAAAATCGAGACTTTTCCGACCTTGTTTGGCAGCTGATTTAATACCGCCTTTAAAAACGTTGACTTTCCAGCTCCGTTTGGACCAATAATCGCTGCTAAATGGCCAGTTGGTACTGACACGCTTGCATTTTCAAGCACTGTTTTTTTATCATAAGCCACCGATAAGTTTTGAACTTCTAACGCTTCCATCCTTTTTCACCTACTTTAATGAATCGACAATCGTGTCGACGTTATGTTTATACATACCTAAATACGTGCCTTCTTCTGTTCCCTCAGCTCCCATTGCATCTGAGAACAGTTCACCGCCAATGACGATGCTATGCCCTTTTTCCTTAGCTCCTTCAATAACCGCCTTCATCGCCTTATCGGAAACACTCGACTCTACAAATATCGCTTTAATATTGTTCTCTACTAAATAGTCAACCATATTTTGCACATCTTTTACGCCATACTCTGAATCCGTACTTAAGCCTTGAAGACCTCGCACCTCAAACCCTTGACTTTCACCAAAGTAGCTAAAGGCATCATGCGCTGTTACTAAAATTCGTTGCGATGCTGGAATTTCTTCTATTCTATTAGAAGCATACTGTTTTAGTTCATCTAACTCGGCTAAGAAAGCTTCTTCATTTGCCTCAAATTCATCCTTATATTCAGGGTATTCTTCTACTAACGTATCGCCAACTGTATCAACAATTTCCTTCCATAAATCGATGTCAAACCAAACGTGAGGATCGTGTAAGGACGCATTATCTGGATCCGCTAATAATTTTGTCTTATCAATTTCCCCCGCTACCGCTTGCACGGTTTTTTCCTCAGCCATTTGGTCAAAAATCTCTTGCATCTGCCCTTCTAGATGTAAGCCGTTGTAAAAAATAACCTCTGCCTCATCTAGCTTTGTCAAATCGCTTTGTGTCGCCTTGTATAAATGTGGATCGACGCCAGGTCCCATAAGAGTCGTCACCTGTAAATGATCGCCCCCAATAATTTTGATAGCATCTCCAACTTGACCTGTTGTTGCAACAACAACGCCCTCTTTTTCCTTTGTTGAGCCACCATCGTCATTACAGGCAGCAAGCAACAACGATAAACCTAGCACTCCTAAAATACGTTTCATTCTCACTAAATCTCCTTTTTACTTTTCCTTATTTTTTCGCATCATATATCGCCAGCCAATCCATACAGCCAAAAATAATATTGCCATTGATACTGAATTTGTTATGAGCCATAGCGCTAATATCATCAACCACAGGAAAAACCCAAGCAATATCCTATCGTCAAATATCATAATATTCAGTCCTTTTCGTAAACGATAATATGTTTCCCTTAGGAAAAATATATGCTAGAACGAAAGAAATAGCAACCGATTTTTTAAAAAATAAAAAAACACACTACAAAATACATGTAATGTGTTGTAAATTTTTATATTAATTTTGAAATAGGGTAACCATTTTTTCCACTTCGTTCGTAATAATCGCATGTACGCCTAAGCTTGCAAGTGCCAATGCATGGTCCTCCCGATTCACTGTGTAAACTCGCACAATAAAGCCATCCTCAAGCGCCATTCGAACAGGCTTCCGCAAAGCATAATACCCAGACACATGCATGGCGTCCGCCTGTAAATGCTTCATATATTCACTCGGCTGCAAAATGATATTACTAAACAAGGCCGCCGTTTCAACCTCAGGTTTCAATTTTTTCACTCTCTTTATTGCTTCATGATCGAAGGAGGAGATGATGGCCCGTTCAAGCATGCTATATTTTATCAGCTCTTTTAGGACAAGCTCCTCAATTCCTCCATATACAAAGCGATCCGTTTTTATTTCAACATTAATGCGGTGTTTCGTATGCTGAAAAAGCTGAAGGACCTCACCTAATGTCGGAATCGGCTCCCCTTTAAATTTTTTGCCAAACCAGCTACCATAATCGTACTGCTTTAGCTGCTGCAGTGTGAGATCTTTTACAAACCCATTCCCATTTGACGTACGTTGAATCGTTTCATCATGAATCACTACAAGCTCCCTATCCTTACTTAAATGGACATCCAGCTCCACGCCTTCTATCGGATAGCTTGCCGCTGCACGAAATGAGGCTAATGTATTTTCCGGATACCTTGCAGAATAACCTCGGTGGGCGTAAATCTTCACTTTTTTTCCTCCTTACTCTCTACTAGCCACTTTTTTCGAAATACTCGCCACATTTTTGAAAATACTCGCCGATTTTTTCGAAATACTAGCCAATAATTCAAAAATACTCGCCATTTTTCGAAATTTACTCGCCAATGAGAAAATTCCCCGCCAATTTTCCAATCCATTTCCAATATTCTTACTTGAAGGTTACTTACTATGTATAGTAGTATGAAATTCTGACTTACAGGATGAATGGAGGAATGAATATGATTCAAAACCATCCCGATTACGAGCAGGAAGTTGCCAGATTAGCGGAAACAAAGCAGTATATGAATATCATTTTGGAGCAATCACAACGAGACTTAATTTCAGCTCAGGAAAATATTCGAGCAGCGATGACAAACTTGGAATATATCGATTCAAGTGATAGTTATTTAAATATACTATCTAATGCTCGTTTTTTTGATATGGCCCGTAATCAAAAGGAAGGCTTGGAAGCAGTTATGCAAAAGCCATATTTTGCTCGTATTCATTTCCAGCGTAAGGGTGAGCAGGAGGAGCTTTTATATATCGGGAAAACTTCTCTTTTCCACCGTGAAACGCATGAGCCAATTATTGTCGATTGGCGTTCACCTGTTGCGAACGTGTATTATGATGGGCGCCTTGGCGATTTAACATACAGGGTGCGGGATGAGGAGCTTACGGGACATCTGTTTGCGAAACGCCAATATAAAATTGAAAACGCCGAGCTACTGGATTTTCAGGACGTCGATTTAACAACAAATGATGAGCTATTGCAGGAGGCGCTTGCTGGCAAAGCGGATGTCCGTTTAACCGAAATTGTTTCGACAATACAGAGGGAGCAAAACGAAATTATTCGCGCGCATCTTCGTCAGCCGATCCTTGTGCAGGGGGCAGCTGGTTCCGGCAAAACAACGATTGCCCTGCATCGTATTTCATATTTTTTATATACAATGGGTGAGCATTTTAAACCCGAGCAGCTGATGATTCTAGCACCGAATAATTTATTTATCGAATATATTGGCGATGTGTTACCCGAGCTTGGTGTTGATCGAATTTGCCAAACGACGTACGCGCAATATGTACAGGATGCAATTGGAGTAAAATTAAAGCTCCAAAATCCTAATGATCAGCTTGAGCAAATCATTACGCATCATGCAGGCACAAAATCTTCTTTTAATATTCCACAAATTAAAGGTTCGCTATTATATAAAAATATTATTGACCGTTATATAAATCAATATGAACAGCAGCTTGCCTCATTATTCGAAGATGTGTTTATAGAGAAATACCGCATACTTCGAGGCAGCCATTTAAAAAAATTATTTCTTTTAGAATTTGCCTATATGCCGATTGAAAAACGTCTCGAACGCATTAAAAAGGTGATTCAGACCGAGGTAAAAAGGAAAACAACAGCCGTTTTAACGAATTTAAATGCAAAATATGAGGAAGCGATTGGGCGGGCTTTAAATGGGATTCGTGACGCTGAAAATCGCCGCCGTATCGTAACAAAATACATCGATGAACGTGACGAACGTATTCCTAAAATTAAGCAGGAAGTTAAATCAACCGCTTCTGCTTATATGCGCCGATTTCAAAAAAGTAAAATTAAAACGATGTACCGTGCTCTCTTGACTGACCGACTGTTGCTACAGGAGCTTGCACCGGAATGGACCTTTGATGAGATCGAAACATTTATTGCCGTGCACAAAAAAGAGACGTGGGCACTGGAGGATTTGGCTGCGCTATTTTACTTACAAGCTCGCATTAAGGGCATTGATGACAAGTGGAAAATGCGCGTCGTCTTTATTGATGAGGTGCAGGACTATAGCTTATTTCAGCTCGCTGCATTAAAGGCAGGCCTAGAAACCGATATGTTTACGATGGTGGGTGATTTGGCACAAGGCATTCATAGCTACCGTTCACTAACTGAATGGAGACCGGTGCTTGAGCTTTTTCCACGCGCAACGTATGCCACACTACAAAAAAGCTATCGTACAACAATTGAAATTATGGAGATAGCTAATAAAATTTTAGCGAAAATGGATGAGGAGTTGCCGTTAGTAGAGCCCGTAGTTCGGCATGGCATGGAACCGACCTTTATTCCGTCGGAGAAGTTTGATCCAAATATTATTGCAGAAGCATTTCAATCGATCCTCTTAAATGGGCATCGCTCTGTTGCGCTAATTTGCAAAACGACGGCAGAAGCTAATGCGATTGTAAAAGCTTTACTGGAATTCGGACTACCGGTTGAAAGCTTATCTGAAAACTCTAGTACATTGGATACATCCAAATTATTAGTTATTCCAAGTCATCTTGCAAAAGGTCTGGAATTCGATGCTGTCATTCTTGCAGCCTTTGACACGCCATACTACGATCATGCTATTGACCGTAAGCTCTTATATGTTGCGTTAACCCGTGCAATGCATGAGCTATATTTAATTGGTCCGAGTAAGGAAACATTTTTATTATAGAAAAAAGCTGTTCTGTAATTGGCAACAGAACAGCTTTTATTTTTTGGGTGGCACTTTTATATACCGGCGTTTTTTCGGTAGAATACTTAAAACCGAATTCCGAATGGCCTCCCACCTAGTAGGCTTGGGCGAAGCTACTTCCTTTTCATTTTTCGGCAATGCAGGCATTCTCATCTTCATCATCTCCTTTTTAAAAATTATATGAAGATAATCTGCGGAATATACTATCCGAGCGCATAAAGAGCATTGGGTATCACGCGAATGGGAGAGCTATGTGAACAAAACGTTGGCGTATACGCACAAAAGACTGACCTATCCGAACAAAACGGAGCCCCATCCGCACAAAAGTTGCCTCCATCCGAACAAAATGAGACGCTATACGCACAAAAGCACACCCTATCCGAACAAAACGAAACCCCATCCGCACAAAAGCACACCCTATCCGAACAAAACGAACCCCCATCCGCACAAAAGTTGCCTCCATCCGAACAAAATGAGACGCTATACGCACA
>NZ_JBAFWZ010000018.1:0-60673 GCF_036662795.1 Lysinibacillus sp. 54212 | reverse complement strand
ACGCGTGACAAGCACGCTATGATCCTTTCTCCAGCGCTTGTCGGGGCTAAACGGGGCGCTTGCGCATTTCGGATGATACGAGTTCGATTGTACTTTTAGAAGAAAATTGTTACTATGATATTAATCTCATGTAAAGGGGTTGCTGCTGTATTGTTAGGAAGGAAGAGCAGACTAGGTAAGAGGGTTCATGAAATAAGAATTGGTGAGAAATTGCATTTAACAGAAACGATTGAAGATAAAGATTTACTTCTTTATTTAGGTTTAACAAATGATAATAATCCTCTGTATATTCAGCATGATTATGCATCGGATACGCCATTTGAAAAACCTATTGTTCCAACAATTATGTTGAATGGTATTATTACCTCGGCTATTTCTAAGCACATGCCGGGACCTGGCTCGCATATTCGTGAACAAAACATTACTTTCTTGAAGCCTGTATATCATTATGAAACGATTGACTTTTTGCTAAAGGTTGAAAGAGTGGATAGGGCTGAAAATTTAGTAGATGTTAGTGTAAGAGGATTTAACAATGAAAAGCAACCTATAATTGAAGGGCTTATAAAAGTCTATCCTCCTTATTAAAGGGACTGGTTTGAAATGGGGGTTTCAAATCAATTTTGGAGGTACAAAAATATGTCAAAGACGATTTTAGTTGTAGAAGATGAATTATCGATTGCAACACTTTTAAAGTACAATTTAGAGCAAGCTGGATATACTGTATTGCTTGCGCATGATGGTAAGGATGGATTAGATATTGCGGTTGCAAAGCAGCCTGATTTAATTCTCTTGGATGTAATGCTGCCAACCCTAGATGGAATGGAAGTATGTAAGGAGCTACGAAGTTTAAGGAAAAATATCCCGATTATTATGTTAACTGCACGGGACGATGAGTTCGACAAAGTACTGGGCTTAGAGCTAGGGGCAGATGATTATATGACAAAGCCCTTTAGTCCCCGTGAGGTTATTGCCCGAGTTAAGGCTGTGCTGCGACGTTTTATGCCAATGCCTATAGAGGAAACAGTAAAAGAAGAAATTTCCTATGAATACGGAGAACTAAAAGTATTTCCGGATCGATTTGAAGCATTTTTAGGGGAACAGTCTTTAGAGTTTACACCTAAGGAATTTGAGCTTCTTGTCTATTTATTAGAAAATAAAAATCGTGTGCTAACACGTGATCAGCTATTAAGTGCCGTATGGAATTATGATTTCGCTGGCGATACGCGAATTGTTGATGTGCACATAAGCCATTTACGTGAAAAAATTGAAGAGAATAGCAGAAAACCGCTGTTTATAAAAACGATTCGTGGATTAGGTTATAAATTTGAGGAGCCGAAAAAATGAAAAAATCCATGAGCAACCGATTATTTTTTCCATTTGTATTTTTAGTAGGCTTTATTTTAGCTGTCCTTGGCTTTGTCATAGGTCAGCTTTTTCCTTTTTTTATTAATACGTATATCGTTGAAAATACTGACGAGGCCAAGCAGGAAATGCTTCAAATTATTGAAGATCGAGATATTCAGTTATCTGAACCCGATAAACAGGAGCTGCTTGAGACGTATGATTTACGCTTAGACGAGGAATTTATTGCCACACTAAAAACAAAATTAGCCTTTGTGCTTTTATTCTTATTATCACTATCATTTATTTTAATTAGTCTTGTTACAAAAAAAATGCTTCAAAATTTTGTTGAGCCGATTGAAAATGTCACCCGAACAGCAAGAGAGCTAGCAATTGGGAATTATCGTGCTCGCGCATTTGCAACTGGACCAAAAACTATTGTTGAATTGAGAAATTCTATCAACATATTGGCCCGTAATTTGCAGGATATTACGAAAACACGTGAAATAGAAGAAGAGCGTCTAAAAACATTAATTGAAAATATGGGTAGTGCGCTTATGATGATTGATCGTGGGGGAAGTATTTCTATTGTAAATAGATCGTTTATTGAAAGCTTCGGTCTCGATATTAATGAAGTAAGTGGGAAAAATTTTTTATCTGTAAATTTACCGGTGGAACTAGAGAAATTCATTGACTACGTATTTTTAACGGAATTACCTTATCAAAAACAGCTCCAAATGGAACTACAGCAAGAAATAACATATAAATTTGCCTACGGAGCGCCTGTTGTTGGGGAACATGGTCGCTGGCTAGGAGTCGTCATTGTTATGCACGATGTTTCGGAGCTTGTACGACTAGAGCAAATTCGAAAAGATTTTGTGGCGAATGTGTCTCATGAGCTGCGCACACCAATTACATCAATTAAAGGATTTACTGAAACACTTTTAGATGGAGCCTATAAGGATGAAAATATGGCACTTTCTTTTTTAGAAATTATAAATAATGAAAGTAATCGTCTGCAAATGCTCATTCAGGACTTGCTTGAGCTATCGAAAATTGAGCAGCATGGGTTTTCAGTTGATATTATCCCAACAAGCTTACAGGAAGTATTAGTTCGTGTCGTCAATTTAACAAATCAACGAAAAGAAGAAAAAAATATGCGATTTTCAGTTGATATTGCCCGAGATGTAAAGGTTCAAGGTGATGCTAATCGTCTTATTCAAATTTTTACGAATTTAATTTACAATGCTATCCTATATTCACCTGAAGAAACGACGATATCTATTCGAGTAATGGAGCAAGGAGAATTCGGGGTTGTAGAAGTAAGCGACGAAGGGGTAGGTATTCAAAAAAATGAAATTCCTCGTATTTTTGAGCGCTTTTATCGTGTAGACCGAGCTCGTAGTCGAAATTCCGGTGGAACGGGACTTGGTTTAGCGATTGTTAAGCATTTAGTAGAAGCTCATCAAGGCAAAGTTCAAGTCGAGAGTGAGTTTGGTAAAGGAACTACGTTTAGAATACTCTTACCGCTATCCTCGTCTTAACAAATAATTTACAATAGCTAAATAGTATCTTAAAAGACGGGGCGTATAGTTCTCTTTAGAAACCCCCCGTTTCAGATTATCGGAAAATTAAATTTTGAGAGTATAGTAATAGTGAGCAGCCCCCTAACTGCTCACTATTTTTATATTTTTCGAAACTTTTAGTTAGATAGACCGTAATACAGTTATACGATTTTTTTTATACATAAGAGGGAGGTTTTTATATGAGTGTAAAGCGTACCTTATTATCTGTTGCGCTCGCTTTATTTGTTATTTTAGGCTTACTGGCCGCAACAACATCATGGTATACGGTGGATGAATCAGAGCAAGCGGTTGTTATTACATTCGGGCAAGCGGATGAAATTATTACAGAATCGGGACTTCATTTTAAAATGCCGTGGCCTATTCAAAAAGTAGAGGTGCTTTCAAAGGGAACAAAAAGCTTAACTTTTGGTTATACACAAAATGATGATGGAGAAATGGAATTAAAGGATAAAGAAACGAGAATGATTACTGGGGATGAAAATATAGTCCTTACAGATTTAGTCGTTCAATGGCGAATAGTTGATCCGAAAAAATATTTATTTAGCTCACAGGACCCTGAAAAGATACTTCATAGTGCTACATCAAGCGCTATTCGCTCAGTTATTGGGAGTTCAAAAATTGATGCAGCCCTAACAGATGGTAAGGCGGATATTGAGAAAAGTACGCGAGATTTACTCGTAACACTAGTAGATAAATATGATATTGGTATTAGTATTTTAGCAGTAAAGCTTCAAGATGTAGAGCTACCAAATGCTGATGTTCGCGCAGCGTTTATGGCTGTTACAGATGCTCGTGAGATGAAAAATACGAAAATTAACGAGGCAGAAAAATATACAAACCAGCGCATTAGTGAGGCGGAAGGTGAAAAGGACGCCATTATTTCACGTGCTGAAGGGGAAAAAATCGCCCGTATCCAGCAGGCAAAAGGGGAAGTTGCAGTATTTAACGAGCTGTATAAGCAGTATGCAAATAATAAAGAAATTACACGAGAACGTTTAGTGCTTGAAACGCTAGAAAACGTGCTGCCCAATGCACAAATTTATATTATGAATGATGATGGTGAAACGTTGAAATATTTACCGATTCAGCCTCCTCAAGCGGCTACACCAGCCAATAACGAAGAAAAAACTGAGGGGAGTGAAAAACAATGAGCAATGATAACAATAAATACGATGGCGACCTAGAAAAGTTTATCCGAAACCTATTCGGCGAAAAGGCTAAAAAATCGAACAGTGATAAGGTTGTTGATATGGATAGCGGGAAGATTAAAAAAACGAAGCAGCCAATCGATATGCGAAAATGGACAAAATCAATTATTGCCTTTACTGTTATTTTCGCGATCATCATTATCGCATTAGCAAATGTTTATATTGTAAAGGAAAATGAATATCGTGTTGTTCGTCAGTTCGGTGAAGTAGTGAAATATGAGGATACACCAGGGCTTCATATGAAAATACCATTTATTCAGCGAATTGAAACCCTTCCAAAAAACTTAATGATTTATGATGCAATGCAGGAAGAGGAAATTAGTACGTTTGATAAAAAACGAATTATTGTTGATAATTACACAGTTTGGCGTGTAACGGATCCAAAAGCGCTTATTTCAAACGCAGGGACTTTAGTGAATGCCGAAAGTCGTATGGAAGAAAACATCTACTCGGTCATTCGTATTGAGCTTGGACAGCTGAACTATGAAGATATCATTAATGATGAAAATTCAGAGCGCGGTAGTATTAATGATCGTGTCACTGCTCGTGTAAATGAGCTGCTAGCACAGGATAATTATGGTATTGAAGTAGTAGACGTTCGAATCCGACGTACAGATTTACCTGCAGAGAATGAACAATCTGTATATACGCAAATGATTTCAGACCGAGAATCTATTGCTCAGAAATATTTATCTGAAGGTGATGCGGCGAAAAACCGTATGATCGCTCAAACAGATCAAAAGGTGCAGGAAATGCTTGCAACAGCGAAAAAGGACGCAGCACTCATTACAGCTGCTGGGGAAGCAGAGGCAGCTAAAATATACAATGAGGCGTTCTCGAAGGACCCACAGTTTTATTCATTATATCGAACACTAGAATCATATAAAAAGACAATCGGAGAGGATACAGTTATCATCCTTCCATCCGATTCACCGTATGCTAAAATTTTATCAGGTTATACGGACTAAAAGAGAAACTCGCAAAGGCTGCTTAAAGGCTGTTGCGAGTTTTTTATTGTTTAATGAGAGGAAATGAAATGCCTTGGCTGTTATTCGCTGTTGGGCTAGGTCACATACTAGTCTTGTTCATCTATATGGCATTTTACTCAGTCAATTTAAGAACTATAATGACATTTGCTCTTTCAATAATAACAGTATTCGTCTTGTTCATTAGTAATTACTTCTTTGATGGTCTTAAAAATAATAAAAAAATCACGCGTGTTGATTTACCTCTTATTGTTAAAGAGAAAATTGGAATACGTTGATTTCCGCTACGGCTGACTCGCTTTCCGCAGGCACGGCTTCAACTAATTTCTTTCGGCTAATGCCGAAAGAAATGGATTTTCAGCTCGTGCTGTTCCTGCTGGAGTCGAGTCGCCTTCGCTCCAATCAACGAGCAAGCGCCTTTTTATTAATCATTTCACTAAAAAGCACGTTTATGATCTACTAGTATTTGTATAATCAACACATCTGTAAAAAAATATGTAAATTAAGTCAATTTAGCGTATTTCACACTTTGTGATGCGCTTTTTTAATTATATTAAGAAAATAATTACCTTTTTGCCCTAAATTATGTATAATGTTCTTTAGGTTAAAAGTCATTATTTTTTAACTTTGTATAATAAGTCTATGTATCTATTTCGGAAAGGGAGATTAACTTGATTCTACTAGATACCTCTTATGTATCTCCACTACTAATTAATACGCTATCTCAAACAGAAAAACCAATTTATGATGTAACGCATCAACAATTTTTAAAAGGAGACTTTGCTTTTCGGGCTTTTGGTCAGGATCATTCAATTATCATGAACGCTGAAATTGGAGTAAATACATTGAATGAATTTTTACCCGACCATAATCTAACGAAGATGGCGAATTTATTTAAAAATAAATTGGCGTTTCGAAAATCATTAGCTTCGAAATATCCAGACTTCTTTTTTCAATCCTGTTCACTAAAAGAACTAAAGCAATTACGTGTAAGTGAATTACCTTATCCGATTATTGTGAAACCTATTTTTGGTTATGGCAGTGAGGGTGTTAATAAAATTAATAACAGCCAGGCGATGACGAATTATATTAACACGTTAGCAGAGAATAGAATAGTCGATGAAAGGTTCATACTGGAGCAATATATTGAAGGAAATGAATATGCGATTGATTGTTACTATAATGAGCATGGTGAAGCAGTCATTCTGAATGTATTTACTAGAAGCTTTAAGGATAGTAATGATGTGGGGGACAGAATTTATTTTACTAGTAAAGAAGTAATTCGTTCAACAATCCCTATGTTTACTCAATACATACAGCATTTTGGTGAAAATTATAGATTGAAAAATATTCCCATCCATATCGAGCTTCGAGTAACACCTTCAAACGATATCATCCCTATTGAAATTAATCCACTACGTTTTGCAGGCGAGGGAACAACAGAGCTAGGCTACTATGCGTATCAAATTAATCCATATGATTATTACATACATAATCAAAAACCAGATTGGGATAAGGTTATAGCGGAAATGGATGATGCTATTTATAGCTTTACTTGTGCAGAGATTGAAAAAGAGATGGAGCCATCCATAATTGACGTAATCGATCATGATGCGCTAAAGAAAGAGTTTAATGAAATACTTAGCTATCGCGTATTACCTTTAATCGGTCGATCTACATTTGCGGTCATCTTTTTCAAAAGTCCAAATGTGCAAGAACATGGACATATTTTACATCTAGATTTTCAGCAATTTATTAAATGTAAACATTATCAATTACAGTGAGGGGCTAAATAAAACGTGAGTAAATTAAAATCGATTCGAACAAGAATTTTATCGGGTATTATTATACCGATAGTGCTAGTGAGTAGCATCTTTGCCGTTATATTAAACTTTATGACAACCGCATTAATCGAAGATCATGTTGTGCCGCAATATAAGGATAGTTTAGCATTAATGCTTGAAAAATATGACGCTTTTGTTGATCCAGAGTTAATCAATGCTGCAAAAGACGATGAAAAAGCATATGAAGAGCTAAAAGTAATAACAGATAAATTCCAAAAAGAGTTTGAGTTAGAAAATGTTTATATTATGAGTAAAGTGGATGGAGAAGAAGTTATATTAGTTTTAGGGGGTACTGACGACTATTTAACACCTCTCCCATTTACGAAGGAACAGGGGGATGCACTAACTCAGGATAATCTAATCGTCAGTGATATTTATGAAGACGATTATGGTAACCACCTATCGACGTTTATTAGTGTAAATAATACGGATTCTGTATTAGGTCTAGATGCAGATGCTGACTTTATTCTAGAATTACAAAAGAACATGATGTTAACTATAGTTGCTGTATTAGTCGTTGTTATTATACTAGGAATCGCTATTGCAATGTTTGTGTCACGTAGTATTAACGGTCCGCTAAACAAGTTGCTAAATCATACTGAGAAAATTGCACAGGGTGATTTAACGGAAGAGTTTTCAGTGAATCGTGAGGATGAAATCGGTCGTTTAAGCGATAGCTTCCAAAATATGCAGAACCAGTTGAAAGAAACATTATCACATGTATCAACAACTTCTAACCATGTTCAACAAGGTGCAACGAATTTATCAGATAGTCTTGAGCAATTATCGATTACATCTTCGCAAGTTGCCGATAATATTACGGATATTGCGTCATCGACAGAGGTTATTGCAAGTGGGGCTAATCAAAATCAAATTGTGCTTGTAAATATTTCTGAACAAATAAATGAGATTTCAACAGCAACGAATCACGTATTAGAAAGTGCACATGATGCAACCAATGCTGCATCTATCGGAAATGAAGTTATTCAAAAATCGGTAACAGGCATTAGAACAATAGATGATACAGCCCGTACTTCATTGTCTATTACAGAAAAAATGAATAATAAGTCTATGGAAGTAGGCGAAATTACAAAGATTATTTCTAATATAGCCGATCAAATTAATTTACTAGCATTAAATGCAGCAATTGAGGCGGCTCGTGCGGGAGAATATGGAAAAGGGTTTGCAGTTGTTGCCGATGAAATTCGTTCTTTAGCTGAACAATCATCGCATTCAGCGAGCAATATTACTTCGCTAATTACAGAGATGCAAAATGATTCAAATGAATCTGTAAGAGCTATTTCAGTTGTTGTAGAAAAAATTGAAGGTGAAAGTAAAACCATTTATTCTGCTGGTGAAACATTCGCTCAAATTGTGTTATTAATAGAAAATATTAATCATGAAATTCAATCAATTACTGCAACAATTGAAGAAATTGCAGCAAGTTCTAACGAAATTATTCATACAACAGATTCTACTACTTCATTGCTTCGAGCAACTTCCGACAATGCTCAAGGGATTGCTGCTTCAATCGAAGAACAAACAGCCTCTACTGAAGAAATGTTTAGTATTGCAACTCAATTGAATGATATGGTCCATGCACTGCAAGATCAAATGAATAAATTTAAACTGTAATAAAGCATAATTTATTTTCCAAGAGTATAGGGGGATTCCCTATACTCTTATATTTTACCTCAAAAGAATATGAGAGAAATCTATTAAACAACGATAAATATTTTGTTATACTAGACTCCAGATTAAAAACTGGAGGAAAAAACGTTGAGCAAATTTATTCAAAACTTCTTGTTGTCGTTTGCCATGGCTACCTCTGTCTTTGCTTGGTTGGATCAAGCACATTTTGGAATCGTGAATTATAAACTTTTAAATATACCAATCTTCTTTATTGTTCTTATGGCGTTAAGCTTCGTTATTGCAGAAGATGTACGAAATTCATTTAAAAAAGTACTAAAATTTGAGCAGCGTCAGGACAAGCGTCCGATTTGGCAGGTCGGTATCGGCATGATCTTCTTCTTTACACAAATCGGATTTGTTGAGCTATTCGCCCGCCAGCTTATGCCTTTTAATTTAGGTGGCATGCCGTTGTATATCGTATTTTCATTTATGAATGCTTTTTTAATAACGGTCATCTATGAAGAAATTTTCTATAGGGAAGAAAAAATATCGGATCAATTTCGATTTAAGAAATTAAAATGATGCAGGGCTAGTTGCCTTGCATCTTTTTTTATTTTTAAAAAGCGTACATATGTTTTACAATAGAGAGGACTTGAAATTACGGAGGAGATACGATGATAAAGGAGAAAGTGCTACTTTTAGATGGAAATAGCTTGGCATACCGTGCATTTTTCGCACTTCCATTACTAACAAATGATAGCGGAATTCATACGAATGCCACATATGGCTTTACGATGATGCTACAAAAAATTGTTGAGGAGGAGAAGCCAACAAAAATGCTCGTTGCATTTGATGCAGGCAAAACGACTTTCCGTCATGAATCTTACGGCGAGTATAAAGGTGGTCGTCAGAAAACACCGCCGGAATTATCGGAGCAATTTCCATACATTCGTAAGCTTATTGATGCATACAATATTCAGCGCTATGAACTTCCTCTATTCGAGGCGGATGATATAATCGGTACGCTTGCCCGCCAAGCTTTAGACGAAGGTATGGAAACGGTCATCGTATCGGGTGATAAAGACTTAACGCAGCTTGCGAGCGATAGTGTAACAGTGTACATTACACGAAAAGGTATTACAGATATTGAAAAATATACTCCAGCTCATATTGAAGAAAAATACGGCTTAACGCCACAGCAAATTATTGATATGAAGGGATTAATGGGTGACGCCTCAGATAATATCCCGGGTGTGCCAGGTGTCGGTGAAAAGACAGCGATTAAGCTTCTAAAAGAATACGGTACAGTTGAGGCTCTTTATGAAGCGATCGATGCGATGAAGGCTTCGAAAATGAAGGAAAAGCTCGTTGACAATGAAGAGCAGGCCTATTTATCGAAAAAGCTAGCGACGATTTATACAGAGGCCCCAATTGAAATTTCATTGCAGGATATTTCGTACAGTGGACCAGACGAGGATGCGTTGTTAGCCGTTTGGCAGGAGCTTGGGTTTAAATCCTTAATTGAAAAAAGTGAGTTTAGCGGTAATGAAGTGCAGCACGAGGATATATCTTTTGATATTGTCGAAACGATTACAGAGGATACTCTTACAGATCGGATGGCGGTTCATATTGAGCTTGAAAACGAGCACTATCATTCGTGCCGAGCGCTGGGCATTGCATTGACGGATGGGGAAAAAACATTGTATTTGCCAATCACTGATAAGCTTGAAAATGAAGCTTTAAAGGCATGGCTAGAAGATGAATCGAAGCAAAAATTAATGGCAGATAGTAAGGCTGCACAGGCGATGCTACAGCGTATGGGGATTTCGTTGCAGGGTGTAACGTTTGATTTACTGCTAGCCTCCTACATTGTAAACCCAGCAATTTCAGGAGACGATGTGGCGGTTCTATCGAAGGAATTCGGGTATCAAGATGTACAAACAAATGAAGCCCTTTACGGAAAAGGTGCAAAGTGGCACATTCCAGCTGATGATGTACTAGCCGAGCATGTGAGTCGGAAAGCGTTAGCTCTTTGGAGGCTTCAGCCTATTCTTGAGAAAAAGCTTCAGGAGAATGAGCAGTTTGATTTATATAAAGAGCTAGAGCTCCCGCTAGCTTCCATTTTAGGAAGGATGGAAAGTGAAGGCATTCAGGTGAATGTCGATACGCTTGAAAAAATGGGCGATGAGTTAGCGATCAAGCTCCATGAGATTGAGAAGGCTATTTACTCGCTTGCAGGAGAAGAGTTTAATATTAATTCACCAAAGCAATTAGGTGTTATTCTTTTTGATAAGCTAGGCCTCCCTGTTATAAAAAAGACAAAAACAGGCTATTCAACAGCAGCGGATGTGCTAGAAAAATTACAAGCTGAGCATGAGATTGTAAAGCATATTTTACATTACCGTCAGCTGGCGAAATTAAAGTCGACGTATATTGAAGGGTTAATCAAAGAGGTGCATGGTGAGGATAGTAAGGTACATACTCGATTCCAGCAGGCACTAACAGCAACAGGACGTTTAAGCTCAACAGATCCAAACCTACAAAATATACCGATTCGCTTAGAGGAAGGTCGGAAAATTCGTCAAGCGTTTGTTCCGTCAAAGCCAGGCTGGGTATTATTTGCCGCCGATTACTCACAAATTGAATTACGCGTGCTAGCACATATGTGTGAGGATCCGGCGTTAGTGGATGCATTCAGACAAGGGATGGACATTCATACACGTACAGCGATGGACGTATTTAACGTACCGGCTGAAGAGGTTACATCAAATATGCGCCGTGCAGCAAAGGCAGTAAACTTCGGTATTGTATACGGCATTAGTGATTATGGCTTATCTCAAAACCTAGATATTACACGTAAGGAAGCGGCAACATTTATTGACAATTATTTAGCTAGTTTCCCAGGGGTTAAAGGCTATATGGATAGAATTGTGGAAGCGGCTAAGGAAACTGGATATGTGTCGACTATCTTAAATCGTCGAAGATACTTACCGGATATTAAAAGCTCGAACTTCAATTTACGAAGCTTTGCAGAGCGTACGGCGATGAATACACCGATTCAAGGAAGCGCGGCAGATATAATTAAAAAAGCAATGATTGATATGGATGCTCGTTTACGTAAGGAAGGCTTACAGGCAAAGCTCCTTTTACAGGTGCATGATGAATTAATTTTTGAGGCGCCACAGGAAGAAGTGGAAAAACTAGAAAGAATCGTACCGGAAGTGATGGAAAACGCAATAGAGCTAATGGTTCCTCTTAAGGTTGATTTCTCTTATGGCTCCTCTTGGTACGATGCAAAGTAAGGAGTGTTGGGGATGCCTGAGTTACCAGAGGTTGAAGGTGTTGTTCGGGCGTTAAAGCCTGCAGTAGAAGGGAAAACAATCAAAAAAATTGAGCTATCCGAAGTTGTCTACGATGCAGTTCGTGCAGGGAAACAATGCATTGTGAAAAATACAGCGCCAGAAATGCTTGAAAGGCTGCTGGAAGGAATGCGCATTCGAGAAATAACTCGGCGTTCAAAATATATTTTCTTCCACATTGAGAGGGAGGAAGAGTCCTTTTTACTCGTCAATCATCTTGGTATGACGGGTGCATGGTTTATTGTTTCTCGTATAGAGGATATTACAGAGGAAAAATTTCGTAAACATGCTCATGCAGTCATAACGTTAGATTCGTCCGAACTACTTGTTTATGCTGATATCCGTCGTTTTGGTGAGCTACGCTTTTTAAAGGAGCTAGGAGATCATCCACCACTACTGCAAATGGCACCAGAGCCGTTTGATGAAGGGGCATGTGAGTTTTTCTTAGCGCAGTGTGATAGGCCAAAATACGCAAATAAGCCAATCAAAGAAGTGATTATGGATGGTCAGGTCATATCCGGCTGTGGCAATATTTATGCGACTGAAGCACTCTTTCTAATGGGCATACATCCAAATCGAAAAGCGAATCGTATAAGCCAGAATCGGAAAATAGAGCTATTTCGGGCAATCGAGATGATTTTGCTGCAAAGTATTGAAATGGGCGGCTCTACTATTTCGGATTATCGAAATATTAATGGAGAAGCTGGTGGGATGCAGGACCGATTAAAGATGTATGGCAAAAAAATATGCCCGCAATGTAGTACGAATACGAAACTAATGACAATTGGCGGAAGAACATCGGTCTATTGTCCAAAATGTCAACGGTAGGTGCTAAAAGTGATTATTGGATTAACAGGTAGTATTGCAAGTGGGAAAAGTACGGTTGCGAAAATGCTAGAAGGCTATAAGCTGCCGATTGTGGATGCAGATCTTGTCGCTCGAATCGTTGTAGAGCCAGGCACGTCGACGCTAGCGGCAATTGCTGAAGCGTTTGGTCCTGAAGTGATCTCTGAGGACGGGTCGATGGATCGTGAAAAGGTTGGTAGTATTATTTTTCACGATCCTGCACAGCGAAAGGTATTAAACGATATTATTCATCCAGCGATTCGAGCAGAAATGCTTCGTCAGCGTGATAGTTTAATTGAAGCTGGTGAAAAGGTTGTTGTGATGGATATTCCGCTCTTGTTTGAAAGTAAGCTGCAGCATTTTGTGGACAAAGTTTTAGTTGTCTCCGTAAAGGAAGAGGTTCAGCTAAAACGATTAATGGAACGTAATGGTCTATCTGAGGAGGAGGCGCGAGCACGAATCAATACACAGCTTCCGCTTTCTGTTAAGGAAAAAGGTGCTGATGCGGTCATTTATAATAATTTAGATTTAACTTCAACGGCTGAGCAGCTTGCAAAAATTTTAAAGTATTGGGAAGTAATTTAAATGAATTTGTTGTCCTATCGATTATTCGGTAGGACTTTTTCTGTTCACTTATAAATTCTTTGAAAATCGCTCATACCAAGAAAAATAATTAATGGCTGTATTATCGTACAGATATCTAATTGCGAGCACGACAACATTCCGTCATTTGTCTTCGTCTTTATTGTCAGAAAATAATAACTTTAAATTTCTGTGTGAATAATGTTCATCTTTTTTAAGAATGTGTTATACTAATTTGCGAATATAATAAATAAAATTATAACGTAATTACAGGAGGCTTTTTTTATTATGACAGTTTCAATCGCAATTAATGGATTTGGCCGAATTGGTCGTATGGTTTTCCGCCAAGCTATCGTTCAAGATGATTTAAACATTGTAGCTATAAACGCAAGCTACCCAGCCGAAACATTAGCACATTTAATTAAGTATGACACAAATCACGGAACATTTGATGGCACGATCGAAACAGGGGAAAATGCATTAATCGTAAATGGTAAGCATGTGGCTCTAATTTCTGAACGTGATCCATTAAAATTACCATGGGCAGAAATGGGTGTAGACCTTGTAATCGAAGCAACTGGTAAATTCAATGATCGTGATAAAGCAGCTCTTCATTTAGAAGCAGGTGCAAAAAAGGTAATTTTAACTGCGCCAGGTAAAAATGAGGATATCACGGTAGTTTTAGGTGTTAACGATGACTTATTAGATGTTGCGAAGCATGATGTTATTTCTAATGCATCTTGTACGACGAACTGTTTAGCTCCTGTAGCAAAAGTATTAAATGATACATTTGGTATTGAAAACGGTTTAATGACAACTGTACATGCCTATACAAACGATCAAAATAACTTAGATAATCCACATAAAGATTTACGTCGTGCTCGTAACTGTGCATCATCAATCATCCCTACTTCAACGGGTGCTGCTAAAGCATTATCTTTAGTTTTACCAGAATTAAAAGGGAAATTACACGGTATGGCACTTCGCGTTCCAACTCCCAATGTATCTCTTGTAGACTTAGTTGTAGATGTGCAAAAAGACGTAACAGCTGAGGAAGTAAATGCGGCATTTAGAGCAGCTGCTGAAGGTCCAATGAAAGGTATTTTAAACATTTCTATGGAGCCATTAGTATCTTCTGACTACAATACAACAACATTCTCATCAACTGTTGATGGTTTAACAACAATGGTAATGGGTACTCGTAAAGTAAAAGTTTTAGCTTGGTATGATAATGAGTGGGGTTACTCTGCTCGTGTAGTAGACTTAGCGAAAAAAGTATCAAAAGAATTACAAGCTGTAAACGCTTAATCAATATAGCTGCCTAATCCGTGCATCATTGCTCGGATTAGGCATTTTTTCATTTAGATTAAATTTAATATCATCACCAAAAGTCGGGGGACAATATATACCCCGCACACTACACTCCGAGCGGGCGCTTTCCGCGGGCGAAGCGCTGAGCCTCCTCGTCGCAAGGTGCTCCTGCGGGGTCTCATCCCTCCGCTTTCCCGCTGGAGTCGCCGCTCTTCGTTACGTGTGCTAATAATTGCTAAAAGTAATTTTGGATTCAAAATTTTTCTCCTGAGTGATCGCATCATCATGTTACCATTCTCGTATCCTTTTTTGATTGGAGTGGAGCCAGCGTGACTCCTTGGGGATTAGCGTCAAGAGAGGAACGAAGGCTAAAATCGTCACGTCGTGTGACAACGCCTTCGTGACCAACATCATGTTGGCCTGAGACCCCTCGGGCGTAGTGAGGAGGCTCAGCGGATGCCCCCCAGGAATATAGGAACGAAGGCTAAAACCGTCATATCCTCTGACAACGCCTTCGTGACCAACTTCATGTTGGCCTCTGGCGCAACGGAAATCAACCAATGTTATGGTGAAAGACGAAATTTGTTTTCTTTATGAAATGATTAGAAGTACCTTTTGGCATCGAATATGTTACCGAATAAACAACGATTATGGACAAGGAAAAGGAATTGCTATTTTTCATAGAACAATTTTTGTTATAATAGGATTACTAAACTTGAAATGAAGCAGGAGAAATGAATATGAGATGTCCATCTTGTCAGTACAATGGAACACGCGTTGTTGACTCAAGACCGGTAGATGATAATAAAGAAATACGAAGACGCCGAGAATGTGAGGCGTGTGGATCACGTTTTACAACATTTGAAAAAGTAGAGGAAACACCGCTAATCGTTGTGAAAAAAGAAGGCGCGCGTGAGGAATTTAGCCGTGAAAAGGTGCTGCGCGGCTTGATTCGTGCTTGTGAAAAGCGACCAGTAGCCTTAGATATGCTGGAGGAGCTAGTGTTTTCGATCGAAAAGGATTTACGAAGAATTGGAAATGCTGAAGTCCGCTCAGAGGATGTAGGGGAGATGGTGATGGATCGCCTAGCCAAAATTGATGAGGTTGCTTACGTCCGATTCGCTTCTGTATATCGTCAATTCAGAGATATAAGTGTATTTCTAGATGAACTAAAAGATTTATTACAAAAGCAAGCTGGTGAAAAGTAATGAGTAAAGGAGTGAATTAAAATGGTTCATATGTATAAAGAACTACTTGCGACGGATCATTTTGAAATAACGCTCCCTCATGCCTTATCATCAAATGAACGTCAGTTATTAACGCTTTTTTATCAGCCGCTAACAGGCGCGGAGCCGATTAGTTTATATTTAACTCTTTGGGCTGAAGGAGAGGACCATTCGAGTGGTGAAGGGACGCATTATTATTTGATGAACGTGCTCGGTACCTCCATTCGAAAAATATTTGAGGCACGTATTGCGCTAGAAGCAATTGGACTGCTACGAACATGGCGGAAGGATGATGGAGATCGTCGTCATTTTATTTATGAATTAGTTTGTCCACTTGATGCGAATGCTTTTTTTGCCGATCCATTATTATCGATGTTTTTATTTAGTAAAATTGGAGAGCAGGCTTACCGTAAATTGCGTCAGCGGTATATAAAGCCCGTTGATAAGCGTGATTTCCAAGAAGTAACAAGGACATTTACCGATGTGTACAAGCCTGTATATTCGGATTTATCTGTGGAGTCGTTTGATGGGAATGCAGAAAAGCAAGGATATCCTTTCTATTATGAACAATTCGACTTTGATTTACTTCGAGCCGGGCTTTCAGAGCAGCTCGTGCCATCCTCTGCACTAACAGTAGAGGCACGTGAGTTAATTGCAAAGCTGGCCTTTCTCTATCATTTGTCGCCGCTCGAAATGCAAAAGGTCGTCATACTAGCCTTAGATGAAGCAATGAAGCTACCGCCAGAGCGTTTGAAAAAAGCAGCGGCCGATTATTATAAAATTAGTATTTCGAAGGAAGCACCAAAGCTCGGGAAAACATTTAGGGATGAGTCATTAAAGTTACCTGAGATAAAGAAATCTAAAGAAGATGATTTACTTAAATATTATGAAACTACAAGTCCGATTGATCATTTGCGGAATATTAATAACGGGAAAGAGCCTACTACTTATACGAGGGAACTAGTAGAAAATTTATATTTAATACATGGGATGAGTATCGGGGTAGTAAACGTTTTAATTGATTATGTCATGCTTCAAACAGACAAAAAATTACCTAAAAACTTTGTTGAAACGATTGCGGATCATTGGAACCGTAAAGATATTAAAACGGCAAAGCAGGCAATGGAAATCGCTCGGCTAGAACATGATAAATACAAAAAAACAAAATTTAGTGAAGATCAGGAAAAAAGTACAACGACAACTATTCAAGGAACAGGGTATGAAGCGACAACGTATGAGTTCCTAAAGCGTATGAACAATGGGAAGGAACCATTCTCTTCAACCGTTGAGCTTGCCCAAAGCCTTGTCCAACAATATAGAATGCCAAATGATGTTGTAAATGTTTTAATTGAGTACGTAATGAAAGAAACAGATATGAAGTTTCCTAAAAAGTATGTGGAGCAAGTGGCAGAGCATTGGATTCGTAAAGATGTGAAAACAGTCCAACAAGCCCAAAAAATCATTAGGGACAATGAGGCGAAAGCCAATCCGAAAAGCAGTCCTAATAAAATGATTAATAAACGACAGGCCAAGTATGTGGAAAAGAAGCCAAAATGGTTTGATGGGAATAAAGAAAGCAATACAAATGAAGCTTTTGATGTAGATAAGGAACAACAGGAGCTAATGAAAAAAATGGGGATTATTGATGGGTAGGTGAGGTAAAATAGAACCGATTAGTAAGAAATTAAAAAATATTAACATTCCATCTTTCCAGGAACGGTACCAGGAAATGCGGAAATCAATTTTGGAAAATCCACTCGTTCAGCAATTTCTTGAAGAAAACGAACAGATTGTTCATAAGGATATGGTAGAAAGAAGCCTGACGAAACTAAATGAATATATTAGTCAATCTCAAGGCTGTTGCAAGTGCGGTAATACAGAGGATTGTACAAACCATTTAAAAGGATATATTCCTAAGCTGTTTATTGCCAATAATATTATTGATATTAAATATGAACGATGTGAGAGGAAAATTTTAGAGGATGAACGACGAGATACAGCTTCCAATATTTCGAGTATGTTTATGCCGAAAGATATTCTAGATGCAAAGTTAGAACAAATTGATGCGGACACGAAAAAGCGTATCGTTATTAAAGGTGCAGCAACACAATTTGTTGATTTCTACCGAAAAACAGGACAGCTTCCACCGAAGGGCTTTTATTTACATGGAGAGTTTGGTGTAGGAAAATCCTTTGTTCTTGGTGCTATTGCAAATGAACTGGCTCTTTTGAAAGTAAAAACGGTACTCGTGTTTGTCCCAGAATTCCTACGTGAAATGAAAAACTCTATTTCGGATAATTCTCTTCAAGAGAAAATTGACTTTGTGAAAAAAGCGCAGGTGCTTATGCTAGATGATTTAGGTGCTGAAAATATGTCCCCTTGGGTACGGGATGAAATTTTAGGGACGATTCTTCATTACCGAATGAGTGAGCAGCTTCCAACGTTTATAACGTCTAATTTCGATTATAGTGAATTGGAGGCACATTTAGCACAGTCCTCTAAAGGCGATGTCGAAGAAGTGAAGGCACGTAGAATTATGGAGCGTATAAAAGCGATTACGACGCTTGTTGAAATGGACGGGGTAAATCGACGGAACTCGTAAAAAAATCTGAATTCTACAGTTGCATTTCTTTGTAAAGGGGCGTATACTTTGCTAGTAAATATACTATCAATGCTTTGATAAGGACATGAAGTTTGTGAACCGCGCTTTTAGAGAGGGTAGCCTTGGCTGTAAGCTACCTAGTACGACACAACCTTTACTACCTTGGAGCTCCTGTGAGGATAATTTGCAGGCGTCTATCAGTACGTTAACTGACCGAGAGCTTCTAATCGCTACGTGCGAGAAGGAAGAAGGGTGGAACCACGAGCATACGCGTCGTCCCTTTTTGGGATGGCGCTTTTTTATTTGGATTCTAGTTTTCGTCTGTCGCTTTGGCGGAAGTTTTTTGAAAAATGGCGGAACAAACGAAAAATTTGGCGGAAGTTTTCCAAAAAATTGGAAGAACCTCAGAAAATTTCGGCGGAACTTCAAATAGAATAGGGCTTTGTGGAAACTAGACAAAACATTTTTAGGAGGAATCATTCATGGCAGACATGATCAACATTACTTTCCCAGATGGAAATGTAAAAGAATTTGAAAAAGGTATTTCTACATTAGAAATCGCTGGCTCTATTAGCCCAGGTCTTAAAAAATCAGCCTTAGCTGGTAAAGTGAACGGTGCTTTAGTGGATGCAAAAACATCAATCGAAGCTGATGCAGAGATCGAAATTATTACAAATAAATCACAGGAAGCGTTAGAAATCCTACGTCACTCTACTGCTCACTTAACGGCACAAGCAGTTAAGCGCTTATTCCCAGATGCAAAATTAGGGATTGGTCCAGTAATCGAATCGGGCTTCTACTATGATATCGATTCGCCAACACCGATTACGGCAGAAGACCTACCAGCAATCGAAAAAGAAATGAAAAAAATCATTGCTGAAAATATTGAAATCGATCGAAAAAATGTTTCTCGTGACGAGGCACAAAAAATTTACGAGGAAGTTGGCGACGAGTACAAATTAGAGCTACTTGAAGCAATCCCAGCAGGAGAGCAAGTATCGATCTACTATCAAGGTGATTTCTTTGACCTTTGCCGTGGCGTACATGTACCTTCAACTGGTAAATTAAAAGAGTTCAAATTATTATCTTTAGCGGGTGCATATTGGCGCGGAAACTCTGATAATAAAATGCTACAACGTATTTATGGTACAGCTTTCTTCACAAAGGATGAGCTAAAGCATCACCTACAAATGCTTGAAGAAGCAAAAGAGCGTGATCACCGTAAAATCGGGAAAGAGCTTGATTTATTCATGACGAGCCAAACGGTAGGTCAGGGTTTACCACTTTGGTTACCGAATGGTGCAACAATTCGTCGTACAATTGAGCGTTATATCGTGGATAAAGAGCTTTCTTTAGGCTATAAGCATGTGTACACACCAGTACTTGGCTCGAAAAAATTATACGAAACATCAGGTCACTGGGATCATTATCAGGATGGTATGTTCCCGCCGATGGAAATGGACAATGAAACATTAGTGCTTCGCCCGATGAACTGTCCACATCATATGATGGTATTTAAAAATGGTTTACATTCTTATCGTCACTTACCAATCCGTATTGCAGAGCTAGGTACGATGCACCGTTATGAAATGAGTGGAGCGGTTTCAGGCTTACAGCGTGTTCGTGGGATGACTCTAAACGATGCACATATTTTCGTACGTCCGGACCAAATTAAAGCGGAGTTCAAAAAAGTAGTAGAGCTAATCCTAGCTGTATACAAAGATTTCGATTTAAACGACTACTCATTCCGTTTATCATATCGTGATCCGAATAATAAAGAAAAGTATTATGATGATGATGAGATGTGGGAAACTGCACAAGCAATGCTTAAAGAAGCGATGGATGAGCTTGGCTTAGATTACTTTGAAGCAGAGGATGAGGCTGCATTCTACGGTCCTAAGTTAGACGTTCAAGTGAAAACGGCAATTGGTAAAGAAGAAACATTATCAACAGCACAGCTTGACTTCTTATTACCACAGCGCTTTGACTTAACTTATATCGGTGAAGATGGTCAGCCGCAGCGTCCAGTTGTTATTCACCGTGGTGTTGTATCAACAATGGAGCGTTTTGTAGCCTTCTTAATCGAAGAATACAAAGGTGCATTCCCAACTTGGTTAGCACCAGTTCAAACGACAATCATTCCGGTATCGAACGCAGTACACTATGACTATGCGCGTGAAATTCAGGAAAAATTACAAGCAGCGGGCATTCGTGTAGAGATGGATGATCGTGAAGAAAAGCTGGGCTATAAAATCCGTGAATCACAAATGAAGAAAATTCCTTATATGCTTGTGATTGGTGACAAAGAGGTAGAAGCTGGCGGCGTCAATGTTCGTCGTTACGGCTCTAAAGATTCTGAAACAATTAGCTTCGATGAATTCCTAGCGAACATTCTAGCGGAAGTAACAAAATAAAGTAAAAACAGTGCAGCCTATGAAAAGGGCTGCGCTCAAACTGTAGAAAAAGTATTACCTTAGAAATCGGCAAGCCCCGCCACTACGCTTTTCGTGGGCGAGCGCCGAGCCTCCTCAAATTTGCACGAGTGCAAATTCTGCGGGGTCTCGGGGCAACACGATGTTGGTCACGAAGGCGTAGTCACACGACGTGACGATCTTAGCCTTCGTTCCATTATCGCTTTCCCACAGAAGTCTACGTGGCGGGGCTTGCCTTTTTTTAAAACATATATCAGTGAATTCTTCAAAGGTCAACAACTCAAACCTTTTCACAAAAACGGATAATGAAATTGATAAATATTGTTATTATTGCATTTACTTTACGAAGAAGATGGTCTTCTAGAAAGGTATTGGAATACCAGTTTTTCAAGTTGTTCACGTCATGGATGCCATTTTTATTCATCATCTGGAACATTTGTATAAATAGAGAGGGCATATCTTATCATTAAGCAATAGTAGTTGATTGTAGTGAAAGGCGCGACACTCCAGCAGGAAAAGCACGAGCGGAAAATCCATTTTTGCGGCGGTCCGCAAAAGGAAGGAAAACTAAAATCGTCACATCATGTGACAACGTTTTCCTGACCAACGTCTTGTTGGCCCGAAGCCGTGTCTGCGGAAAGGGAGCATCTGGAACGGAAATCAACGGTTTCTTACTGATTATTTTAAAAAGAAAAAAGACTGTAGGCAAACTCAAATTTATATGAGTTTGTCTACAGTCTGAGCGCAGCCTATGAAAAGGCTGCGCTGTTTTGTGTACTATACTTTAAAGTGATTTACGGCATTTTGTAGCTCGACTGCACGATTACTTAACTCTGTTGAGACTACACTAATTTCTTTTAGTGTAGAGACTTGCTGCTGCATCGCTGAGTTCGCCATAAGCGTATCCTCTGCATTAGTAGTTGCTGAGGATGAGATTTCCGATACAGACGCCGCAACCTCTTCAGCAGCTGCAGAAATTTCCTCTGTAACAGCAGAAATGTCTTCAATTTGCGCTTTCATACTATCGACAGCTCCGACAATTTGATTGAACGATAAACCTGCGTTTTGAATAATACCAACACCGGCTTCAACTGTTGCAAGGCTTTGCTGAATAGCCTCCTCGACATTTTTAGTATCAGACTGAATTTCAGTTGTTAGTGCGGTAATTTGACTTGCAGATGCATTGGATTCTTCTGCGAGCTTGCGAACCTCATCCGCTACAACCGCAAAGCCTTTCCCGTGTTCTCCAGCACGAGCCGCCTCGATTGCTGCATTTAGTGCAAGTAGATTTGTTTGCTCTGTAATACTTGTAATGACCTTTGTTATATTTTCAATTTCCATTGATTGTACGCTTAATTTTTGAATAAGCTCTGTTGTTAACTTTGTTGATTCATAAATAGTTGTCATTTGACGCTCGGCTGAAGAAATGTTGCTTTCTCCTTGGTCTGCAATTGTAGATGTGTCCGATGCTGTTAAATGTAGTGTTTGAGCTGATTCTGCAATTCGTTGAACCGCGGAAGACGTTTCGTCCATTGCAATCGCACTTTCCTTTGCCGATGCTGCTGCTGCCTGAGTGTTTTCGGCTGATATTTCAGCACGATCTGCCACATTAATTGAAGTAAGTGTTACTTCCTGGGTAGAAGCTGTTAATTCCTCGGCTGCTGCACTTAGCTGTTCCGCACTAGTAGAAAGGGATGTAATTAACTTACGAATCGTATCTTTCATTGTGTTAAATGATTGTGTTAATTGACCAACCTCATCCTTTGATCGAATGACCATATCCTCCTGTGTAAGATCTCCAGCTGCAATCACTTGGACAGATTGCTGTAATTTCCTTAACGGGAGAGCGATGATTCGATTCATAAAAATAGTTGTCAGTATAGCAGCAATAATTGTAGCTACAATAAGGGTAATAGCTAAATATAAAGCGTTTTGAGCTTTTGATTGAGCTTCATCTTTAGCATCATCAAAAAGTACATCAATCAAATCGGCAAGCTTATTTGCAGTGGCTAATGTATCCTCGTTAATAGGGACAACATCTTTGTTTAAGACGGCAACTGCTGCGTATACATCTTCCTTTTCATTAATTTCTAGAACCTTTTCCACAAGTGCATCAAATTCTTGTTTATTTGAAATAACGTGATCAAGTAATTGATGCAATTCTTCTCGTTCAAAGCTTTCATCTAGTTGAGTGATGATATTTTGTAATTCCTGTTGAGACGTACGTAGCTTTTCTAGTGCCTCTGTATTACCTAAAATATATGATCGTAATTGTAAGCCTTGATTGAGAACGTGGTATTCAATATCAGCTGTTAAATGTGTTTGAGGCAATCCGCGCTCAATTGTGCCACTATAATACTTATCTATACTGCGTAATTGAGAGAAAATACTGAAGCAAGCTACTACTGTAATTATTGTAGTAATACTAAATCCAAATAATAATTTTTTCCCGATTGACATAATAATCAGCACCTTTGTTATTATATTTGGTATATATACATTAATAGTAATCGATAATATGGAATTTTGAAATAATTATTATTGTTCAAAAAATATTAAAAAGCGGTATTATTCTGTCATCTGAATAGAAATATGTCGAATTAAAAATGTCTTGAGTATAAGTATTGACAGTGAGACATACCCGTGTTAATATTATCTAGGTTATGAATACAAGTTTGAAGTAGAGGCTGCCCGCTTCTCACCTGCCAGAACGCCATTTGAGCTGTTTACAGGTATGATACGTTGAATTGTTTTACGCAAGACTTGCGTATGCACATATAGTGGGCGGACATCTTTTAACATGTCCGTCCTTTTTTTATGGACATAACAAGAGGTGTACCGTTCAACCCGGGCCAACCTTATGCCCAAACCATGTATTCGCGCACAATTTGGAGGTGGATTATTATTAGCAAAGACATGTATGTAAACGAAGGCATTCGCGCACGTGAACTTCGTGTAATCGACCATAACGGTGATCAGCTAGGCGTCAAAACACGAAATGAAGCTCTTGAAATTGCCACTCGTGTTAACTTGGATCTTGTCCTTGTGGCCCCTCAAGCCAAGCCCCCGGTCGCACGTATCATGGACTATGGTAAATTTAAGTTTGAACAGCAAAAGAAAGACCGTGAAGTTCGTAAAAATCAAAAGGTCATCAATATGAAAGAGGTTCGTCTGAGCCCAACAATTGATGAGCATGATTTCCAAACGAAGCTACGTAATGCTATTAAATTCCTTGAAAAAGGCGATAAAGTTAAATGTAGCATCCGCTTCAAAGGTCGTGCTATCACACACAAAGAGATTGGTCAACGTGTGTTAGACCGCTTTGCTGAAGCTTGTGCTGAAGTATCAACGGTTGAACAAAAGCCGAAGATGGAAGGCCGAAGCATGTTCTTAGTTCTTAACCCAAAGAACGAGAAGTAATAATGAATTGATTAGTTTAGGAGGAAATCGACATGCCAAAAATGAAAACTCACCGTGGCGCTGCTAAGCGTTTCAAAAAGACGGGTACTGGAAAATTAAAATTTGACCGTGCTTATGGTAGCCACTTATTTGCTAACAAATCAACGAAGCAAAAACGTCAACTTCGTAAAGCAAAAATCGCTACTTCTGGGGATTTCAAACGTATCCGTACGTTACTTACTTACATGAAATAATACTTGAACATTCAGGTTCAAATCAAAAAAACACATTCGAAAGAATTTGCAGGAGGTAATTAGTATGCCACGCGTAAAAGGCGGAACAGTAACGCGCAAGCGTCGTAAAAAGGTTTTAAAATTAGCTAAAGGTTATTTTGGTTCAAAACATACTTTATATAAAGTTGCTAACCAAGCAGTAATGAAGTCAGGTCAATATGCATATCGTGACCGTCGTCAAAAGAAACGTGATTTCCGTAAATTATGGATCACTCGTATTAACGCAGCTGCTCGTATTAACGGTCTTTCTTATAGCCGTTTAATGCACGGTTTAAAAGTTGCTGGTATCGAAGTTAACCGTAAAATGTTAGCTGACTTAGCAGTAACAGACTCACAAGCATTCGCTCAATTAGCAGATGCTGCAAAAAAAGCTGTTGCTAAATAATTGAACAAAAACAAGGCTGATAGGGATTTTCCTATCAGTCTTTTTTCTTCAGAAGGGGTGGAAATATGGAAATCGCAGTATTTTTTTATGTAGGTGTAGTATCCCTCATATTGCTGATCCTCATGTATAATGACAAGCAAAAGGCAATAAAGAAAGAATGGAGAATTGCAGAAAGTACATTGTTTACACTTGCAATAGTTGGTGGAGCGATTGGCGGTGTGCTCGGTATGTATTTATTTCGGCATAAAACGAAGCATAATTCATTCGCATTTGGTTTGCCATTAATTGCTGCTGTTCAAATTTTCCTTATCGTAAAGCTTGTTTCTTAATAACTTTAAAAACCGTAACAGATTACCATTGTAATCCGTTGCGGTTTCATAGCTATTCCTTCATAAGGTTTTCAATCGGATTTTTCCAAGAGATTTTGGCCTTCGGGTAACTCATTAGAATTTCTTTTTCTAAATAATAAAAGTCGTCCTTTGTAAAACCTTGCAGCTTCATTGAATCGTGAACAAATATGAAAATAGACACAACTTCAAAGGCATCATCCGTTGTTCCTAAATATTTTTCCCCCTCAAATAGAGCGCCTTTATAAGAGATAAAGAAGTTTTTTCGTACATTTTTTACATCATCATAAAAGTAATAATCCCCTCGTTCATACGCCTCGTCCAACTTTCGCTTCGGATCAGTTAAATAGCGTACACCCTTGTAAAATATGTAAATAATCAAAGCGATTATGATAATTCGTAACAATAACGCCATAAAAATTCCCCCTTGAATGCCGTGTTCCTTTCCTATACGATTGAAGAGGAGAAAAGTTTCATTTTTTTAAGAAATCGAGGTAATATTTTATGGAATTTAAAGAATTATTTACAATGCAACGAGAACTTGATGCATTTATTCAGGAAACACAAAATATTCAGCATGATGTGTTTCAGGAAAAAGGATTAGCACTGTTAGTCGAGCTATCAGAGCTTGCCAATGAAACACGTTGCTTTAAGTTTTGGAGTACAAAAGGTCCATCTGAACGAGATGTTATTTTAGAGGAGTTTGTCGATTCAGTTCACTTTATTTTATCACTAGGGCTGATGAGAGGCTTTTCGCTAGATGCATGGCCAGAGGTAAAGGAAGCGCGCGAATTAACGCCATTATTTATCGAGACAACGAATGCTGTATTAGAATTTATTGGAGCACCAGCTGAAGCATCGTATTCTAATGTGTGGTCCAAGTATGGCCTGCTAGCGCATAATTTAGGTTTCTCTGTAGATGAAATTATTCAAGCTTACATCGAAAAAAACGAAAAAAACTATGAGCGTCAACGTTCTGGTTATTAAAGAAGAATTTAGTTTAGAAAATAAAATAACGCATAACAGAAAGCATCTCGCCAGAATAGGGCGAGATGCTTTTATAATAGCCTATTTAGCCAATTCTAAAAGGGCGAGTTGCTGTTGTTGCTCGATATAAATTTGCTGTGCTTCCTCGATGGAAATGATCTCAAAATGAATAGTAGACATTGGTTGTAGCTGGGCTAACTTTGGTAAGTCAGCTCGAATCACCTGTGCGATTTTTGGATATCCACCTGTCGTTTGTCGATCTACCATAAGAATAATGGGCTGACCATTTGGAGGAACTTGGATTGTACCGAATGTTACTGCTTCGGATATTAAATCTTCTTTTAGTGTACGCTCTAATTTTCCTTCGCTTTGCAAGCGGTAGCCCATTCGATCGGCATCTTTAGTTAATGTAAAAGGGATCGTCGTCAAAAGCTTATGACTTTCTGCAGTAAATGCCCCCCATTCTGTGCCCGCCGTAACTCGAATCGTAACATCCTTTGAAAACTTAATGAAATCTTTATATCTGGCAAAATATTTACTAGGCATATCACTGTTTGGTAGAATCGGTAAAATATCACCTTTTTGCAGTGCTCTTCCTTCAAAGCCGCCAAAGCCAGCTCGTAAATATGTACTTCGACTACCTAATACAGGTGGTACTTGAATTCCCTGCTTTACAGCGATATAGCCTCTAGCCCCATCTTTCGCTGCCTGAAGTTTTAAAACACTTCCTGCTTTAACTGTAACAGGTCGCCACATCGGACATGGCTCCCCATTTAGCAACGGTGAAAAATCAGCCCCTGTTAAAGCGATTACAGCATCGGCATCAAATCGAAGTGTAGGACCAACTAATGTTATTTCGATAGCTGCTTCCATTTCCTGTTGAAGTAAAATATTGCTTATTTTATAAGATAGAGGATCCATTGCCCCGCTTACAATAATGCCGTATTGCTGCTGAGAAAAACGGCCCTCATCTTGAACTGTTGAAAAAAAACCTGGTTTCATCACTGTAATTGTCATTGCTTTGTCTCCCATTGAAGAAATTCTTGTTCTGAAATGGCTTTAAAACGAATACGATCGCCAGCCTTCAAATAGGTTGGTGGATATTCGTTAGGCAAAAATAGAGGCTGTGGAGTACGGCCAATAATTTGCCAGCCACCCGGTGTTTGGAATGGATAAGCGCCTGTTTGTTTTCCTGCGATTCCGACAGAGCCAGCTGGAATAGCTAGACGTGGCGTTTCTTTCCGTGGTGTAGCAATAGATTCATCTAGACCACCCATAAATGCAAAACCTGGGGCAAAGCCAAGTAAATAAACGAGACAATCACTTTCTGTGTGACGTTTTATTATCTCCTCCTTAGTGAGATTATGATAATTTGCGACGAATTCTAAATCTGGTCCATATTCGCCACCGTAAACTACGGGTATTTCAACGATGCGACTTTCTGAAACGGTTTCTTTATCTTTCTGTTGCAGTAATTTTTGTAAATAGTCGACAATTGATGCGTAAATAGATCGTGAACTATTATGGAATGAACTTTTGGCTACTCTCGCAATATCATAATGAATACAAATATTTGTGTAACCAGGGACGATTTCTACCATCCCTTCAAACGGTGCATTTTGTAGCACTCGAAAAAAATGTTGAATTTTCTCATGTGTTTCAGTAGAGATCGAGTCTCCGAAAACAACGAATAAAGCCGAATCACTTAGCGGCTTGAATGTGATATTTCCTACCATAGAACCCCCAAAAAATATAAATATATGATTAATTATAAGCTAAATATTCAAAAATGCCATTAAAATTTGATGCAATTGTCATTAATATCAGAATTGTGATAAAATACGAAAGTGGTCATTTTAATAGAACTAGAGAGGGGGAGAAATGAAATCATGAAATTTAAAGTCGACATCAATTGTGATTTAGGGGAAAGCTTTGGTCGCTATACTTTAGGAGAGCAAGAGGAAATATTAAAGTACGTGACATCTGCAAATATTGCCTGTGGTTTTCACGCAGGAGATCCAACTGTAATGCGTGAAACTGTAAAATTAGCGATTGCTAATGATGTGAAAATTGGGGCACATCCTGGCTTACCGGATTTAGTGGGCTTTGGGCGCCGCGAAATGGCGATCACACCACAGGAAGCATATGATATGGTAGTTTATCAAATTGGTGCATTACAAGGCTTTTTAACAACAATGGGGGCTACTATGCAGCATGTTAAACCGCATGGCGCGTTATATAACATGGCTGCTAAAGATGGGGCACTAGCCGAGGCGATTGCACAGGCTGTGTATGATGTATCACCACAGTTAATTTTATTTGGTCTTGCATCGAGTGAATTAACGAAGGCTGGTGAAAAAATCGGGCTTCAAACAGCGCATGAAGTATTTGCAGATCGTACATATCAGGAGGATGGCTCATTAACGTCACGTAAGCAGCCAAACGCGCTTATAACAGATGAGGAGCAAGCCTTACAACAAGTCATTCAAATGATTACAACGGGTACAGTTACATCTCAGCAAGGAACGGCTGTAGCGTTAAGAGCAGATACAGTTTGTATTCACGGAGACGGGGCCCATGCAGTACAGTTTGCAAGATTCACAGAGCAAAAATTAGCACAACAAGAAATAGAAATCAAAGCATTCATTTAAGGGGATTTTATATGGCAGAAATTAATATTAATTCACAAGTTAAAAGAGATAAAACAAGACGAAATGCGTTATTAGGTGCAGCGTTCCTTATGGCAACATCATCTATCGGACCAGGCTTTCTAACGCAAACAACAGTATTTACTAGTGAGTTGATGGCAAGCATGGGGTTTGTCATTTTAATTTCATTAATTTTAGACGTAATCGCACAGATGAATGTTTGGCGTGTCATCGGCGTTTCTGGTTTACGAGGACAAGATCTTGCGAATAAAGTATTTCCAGGATTAGGGTATGTACTAGCCGTACTAATTGTAATTGGCGGTCTTGCATTTAATATTGGAAACGTAGCAGGGGCTGGCTTAGGTTTAAATGCCATGCTCGGTATCGATACAATTTATGGTTCTATTATGAGTGCAGCATTCGCTATTTTTATCTTCTTATTTAAAGAAGCAAGTAAAATAATGGACCGTGTAGCACAATTAGCAGGATTTATTATGATTTTCTTAATGCTGTATGTAGCGTTTACAACTTCGCCACCTGTAGGAGAAGCCATTGCGCGCACGGTATGGCCTGAAGAAATTGGCTTACTTGCAATTGTCACACTTGTAGGTGGTACAGTAGGGGGCTATATTACGTTTGCAGGCGGCCACCGTTTAATCGACGCAGGTATTACAGGTGTAGAAAATCTTCGTCAAATTACAATGAGCTCGGTAACAGGTATCCTAGTAACAGGTATTATGCGTGTGGCACTATTCTTAGCAATTTTAGGTGTTGTATCGCAAGGTTTAAAACTTGATCCGGCTAACCCGGCAGCGTCAGTATTCCAATTGGCAGTAGGAGATATCGGCTACCGAATTTTCGGTGTTATTATGTGGGCGGCAGCAATTACATCTGTTGTTGGTGCTGCGTATACATCGGTATCATTTATTCGTACATTCCATCCGGCGATTGAAAAATACAAAAACTGGATTATTATCGGCTTTATTATCACGTCATCGGCTGTTTTTGCCCTTGTTGGTCAGCCAGTTCAAGTATTAGTTGTTGTAGGTGCATTAAATGCATTAATTTTACCACTTGCACTAGGAATTATACTGATTGCGGCACATAAAACAAGCATCGTTGGAAACGTTTACAAGCATCCTAAAGTGCTAACGATTTTAGGTTTAGTTGTAGTTGTTGTTATGGCGATTCTAAGTGTTCGTACGATAAGTACTTCCTTCTCTTCGTTATTTTAAGCAGTTATGAAAGTATAAGTGAACGAATTATCCTCATAAGAAAAACCATCACGCTCTATATTGGAGCCTGATGAGTTTTTCTAATTAAAGGAGTATTGATCAGATGATGGAATTTGAAACAATGTCACCGCAGCATATACGAAAATTGATTCGTGATGGGCAAATTACAGGACCGACTGCAGGAATGGCGAAAGGGTTTACACAAGCGAATCTGGCAATTTTGCGTCGAGAGGATGCTTTTGATTTTCTATTGTTTTGTCAACGCAATCCGAAATCATGTCCACTTGTGGATGTGTTAGAACCTGGTCAAATCGAGAGCTTAATCGCTCCGGGCTCAGATATTCGTACCGATATTCCGAAATATCGTATTTATAAAAACGGTGAATACGTAGAGGAAGTTGAAAACATTTTAGACTATTGGGAAGAGGATTTTGTGTGCTTCCTAATCGGCTGTAGCTTCACTTTTGAAACGCCGCTTTTAGAAAGTGGTATACCAGTTCGTCATATTGAAGAAGGCTGCAATGTCCCGATGTTTAAAACGACAATCGAAACAACGTCCTCAGGAAAATTCCATGGTCCACTCGTTGTAAGTATGCGCCCTATGATGCACTCGGAAGCGATTCGTGCCGTACAAATCACATCGCGTTTCCCGGGAGTTCACGGTGCACCAGTTCATATTGGTGATCCAGCACAAATCGGTATTGCGGATGTACATCATCCCGATTTTGGTGATGCTGTAACCATTAAAGATGGCGAAGTACCTGTATTTTGGGCATGTGGCGTAACACCACAAGCAGTAGCAATGCAAAGTAAGCCTTCTATTATGATTACACATGCACCAGGGCATATGTTTATTAGTGATTTAAAGGATGTTCATTTAAGCGTTCTTTAATGAATTAAAGTAAAGGCAGGCCACTCTGTTGATAATCGATTACCAACGGAGTGGATTCTCCAAAATCTTATCGTACCTGCTAAGCGCTATTCCACTTTCCACAAGCCATCTCCTGTTGTAATTCGTTGAACGCCTTCCTCACAAACCCCATACGAGCGCCAAGAGCATGTTTCACAAACGACGCCAATATCACTCGGAATGACATGCTGCTTGACAGATGATTCGATGTCTTCCCAGCTTAGTATTTGCCCAATATGAAGACCTAACTTTTCTAAAATAACAGCATCTCGATCGTAAATATCACTATCCTGGCAATGGTATTCACCAGAATTAGGATACTTCTCACACAAATGATCCGGCCCTTTAACTAGCCTAACAAGTGTTTTTGGATTCTCTCTTAGGGTTTGATGCATCTTGGTCATATTAGCTACGTATTCTTTTGAATAGCCCATTCCTCGATATCCTAACAAGCAAAAAAGATGATGACCCCGTAATTTATACATAATGCTTTCCCCCGTACGTTAATGTTTTATGTAAACATATTTATTTTAAGTGTTAACGTAAATTTTATCAAAATGAAGCTGTTTCATAAATGGTTATTTTTTAAAAAGACGAACATTATTTTCGAATGAAACGGAGCCAGGCCAGCGAAAGCATACTAGCAATCGTAGTGCAAACCACGGCCATAGTTTGTACTACTATTTTTTTATACAAGAAGTGAAGAAAAGCCTTGCATTCGCCCGTAACGGAATACGGGGGAAAAACATAATAAGCAGGAGTGACGGGAACTGGAATGGCTAATAGAATCGGAAAATTGGCTAGTATTCACCTTGAAAGGCTAGTACTATTTTTCCTCCGTTTCACATTGGCTAGTAAATTTAAAATTTCGGCTAGTATTTTGAAAAAAGTGGCTAGTATTTTCGAAATTTCGGCTAGTATTTCAAAAAATGTGGCTAGTAAACCTTGGACTCCATTCGAAAAAACTCATCACCCCCAAAATAAGACAGATGATTTACTTTGTTATGCGAAAAATCATTCTATTTTTATGCTTTGACGAATGTTTATTGATTATTGTAAAAAACATTCGTATAAACTGATGCTTTTATGAATTACACAATCCATTCAAATATAAGCTAGATTTTTAAAGGTATTTCTAAAGTACTCTTGCTATTTTAAAATTAATGTAATAGAATGTTCGATAAATTCAATATAATTAAATTAGTATATATTTTACTAGGGGATCCCTTGATAAGGGCTGAGAAAAGAGTAGTTACTTTTAAACCCTCACAACCTGATCAGATTTGTATCTGCGTAGGGAAGTAGAGTTATGTTTGTATTTTTGTGCGCTTTTTTGTGCATGATTGTATTCGAGCAGAACCACTTTCCTTATCGGGAGAGTGGTTTTTTTATTTGTAAAAAATCTTTAAAAGGGTGGTGCATATCTAACATGAAGCTGATGGCAGTAACGGATGATTCGCATACAGTTGTTGAATTGGCAAAGAAAATACTCCAAATCCAGCATAACGTCGATTTTATTCAAATTCGAGAAAAGACAAAGACAGTAAAAGAGGTAATAGCACTGCTACAACATTTAGATGAGAGTGGGATCGATAAAGAGAAACTTATTCTGAATGATCGATTGGATATTGCATTATGCTGTGGCATTGGAGCGGTGCATTTGCCAGAAAAGGGGCTACCGGTGCAAAAGGTAAAGGAATTATATCCCTATATCAAGGTGGGAAAGTCTGTACATGACTATGAAGGAGCACAGGAGGCGGAACGACAAGGGGCTGACTATGTGTTATATGGCCATTGCTTTGAAACGAATAGTAAAAAGGGGATGGCTCCTAATGGTCTTGCACCAATCCTTGAGATGAAAAAGAGTTTGGCGATTCCTGTATTTGCAATTGGAGGCATTAATGTAGACCGGGTACAGGAGCTACAACATATACAGGCGGATGGCATTGCCGTAATGTCCGGTATTTTTTCAGCAGAAAATCCATTCACTGCAGCAAGTCAATTCTATGAGGTGGTCAAATATGAAAACAAGCTATGAAGTAGCCATCGTTGGTGGTGGAATTATCGGAAGTGCCATCGCTTATTATTTATCAAAAGAGCAAATCAACGTAGCGGTGTTTGAGGAAAATCAGATTGGTGCAAAAGCGACAGGTGCAGCGGCAGGTATGCTTGGTGCTCATTCGGAATGTGAAGGGGATGTTAATGTCTTTTTCCCTTTTGCGAGATATAGTCAGTCTCTTTATTGGAAGTTGAAAGAGGAATTATATGAATTAAGCGGAATTGACCTAGGCTATAGAAAGGGAGGAATTTTAAAGCTTGCCTTTTCTAATCAGGACAAAAAAGAATTGGGGGCAATGTTAGCACAGCCTACTGTTACATGGCTGGAAGCAGAGGAAGTAAGAAAACTAGAACAGGATGTTTCCCCTCATATAGTAGGTGCAGCCTTTATCCAAGACGATATCAATGTGTTACCAATTGGTGTATGCCAGGCTTTTGCTAAAAGCGCCAAAGTTCTGGGGGCATCGATTTTTGACTATACAAAGGTGCTACAAGTAAAAAAACAGCAGGACACCTTTCTAATTGAAACGACACGAGGACTTGTGGAAGCGAAGCGCGTTGTCATTGCCAGTGGTGTTTGGAGCACTACCTTCTTTAAGGAGCTAGGTTTACAGCATGGAATGACCCCAGTCAAAGGGGAGTGCATATCCGTTACGGATGAACAGGCTGTTTTAAAGAGTACGATTTTTCATGATAAATACTATATTGTCCCAAGAAATGACGGGCAGCTTGTTATTGGCGCAACGATGAAAGAGAACGACTGGACAGAACACGTAAGTTTAAACGGTATCGAAACATTAATTCAAAAAGCGAAAGAATTATTGCCTACTAGTGCTCATATGAAAATCGACTCTGTTTGGTCAGGATTACGACCACAAACGTTTGATCAAAAACCATTCATCGGTCATCATCCAGAAGATGAATCTATTCTATTTGCAACAGGGCATTATCGGAATGGCATACTGTTAGCTCCGGCAACAGGTGAGATGATTGTCAACCTCATTTTGAAAAGAGACGTAAAAAAAGAGTGGGTAGAGGCATTTCGAATTGACCGAGGAAAGCCATTAACCTTTTAGGAGGGGATGAAAGCATGACTATGATTGTAAATGGAAAAAGAATTGACCTGCCAGAAACAGTTCAGACTGTTAGAGGGTTGCTGGCTCATTACAATTTAGAAAATCGCATTGTCATCGTAGAAATAAATCAGGAAATTATTACGAAAGAATACTATGAATCAACTAGCCTTTCACACGGGGATGTTGTAGAAATTGTTCATTTTGTTGGAGGAGGATGAAACATGTTAAAAATTGCCGATCGTACGTTTCAATCAAGATTATTATTAGGTACGGGAAAATACCCATCATTTGAAGAACAGAAAAAAGCAGTAGAAAGATCACAATCAGAAATTTTAACGTTTGCTGTGAGAAGAATGAATATTTTTTCAGCGGAGCAGCCGAATTTTCTGGAGAGACTAGATTTAACGAAATACACGTTACTACCGAATACAGCAGGGGCTAAAACGGCAGAAGAAGCGGTGCGTATCGCTAAGCTCGCGAAGGCTTCAGGATTATGCGACATGATTAAAGTAGAGGTCATTGGGGATGATCGTTCGCTTTTACCAGACCCGATTGAAACATTAAAAGCATCAGAAATGCTGCTCCAGGAAGGGTTTATTGTATTACCATATACATCGGATGACGTAGTGTTAGCGAAACGCCTTGAAAACCTTGGTGTACACGCGATTATGCCAGGTGCTTCACCGATTGGATCTGGAAAAGGAATCATTAACCCGCTAAATTTAAAATTTATTATTGAAGGGTCAGAAATTCCAGTCATTATAGATGCAGGCATTGGCTCTCCTAAGGATGTTGCCTATGCCATGGAGCTAGGAGCAGATGCCGTGTTACTTAATACAGCTGTATCAGGGGCAAAAGATCCAGTGAAAATGGCAGAGGCGATGAAACTCGCAGTAGAAGCTGGAAGACTAGGATTTGAAGCAGGACGAATCGAAGAAAAAGAATATGCTGTAGCAAGTAGCCCTCTAACAGGCATGGTGACATCTTGAACAACCGCTATGCACGACAAGCATTATTTTTAGGGAACAATGTGCAGCAATGTATTCAGCAGGCTAAGGTTCTAATTATAGGAGCCGGCGCACTTGGTTCAGCTAGCTCTGAAATGCTAGCAAGGGCTGGTGTTGGGCAGATAACCATTGTCGACCGAGATTATGTGGAATGGAGTAACTTACAAAGGCAGCAGCTATATGATGAGGAAGATGTGCAACAAAAAGTACCAAAAGCGATCGCTGCTAAAAAACGACTGGAGCAAATTAATAGTGAAATTTCCATTGTAGGCATTGTTGAGGATGTACATGGGCTCAATATTGAAGAATTAATGAAAGATCATTCCATTGTCGTAGATGCAACAGATAATTTTGAAACGAGCTTAATCGTCAATGATGCAGCGATGAAGCAAGGAATGCCATATATATTTGGTGCTTGTGTAGGGAGTTACGGGCTGACATTGCCGATTATTCCAGGAGAGACTCCTTGTTTACATTGTTTACTCAATCATTTGCCAATGGATGCAATGACATGTGATACGGTAGGTGTCATGAGCCCGATTGTACAAGTAACAGCCGCCTATCAGGTGACACAAGTATTCAAATGGCTTGCTGGAAAAACAATGGCACCTATTGTACAATCCATCGATCTTTGGAAGGATGAAAAGGCTGAAATCAATGTCCAAAAGCTTAAAAACCCCTCTTGCCCAAGTTGCGGAGAGGGGCCAACGTATCCTTTTTTACAATTTGAAAATCAAATGAAAACACATGTACTCTGCGGGCGAGATGCAGTTCAACTTAGGCCGGGCATCACACAAACACACTCATTGCAAGAGATAGCAAACAAAATAAATGGTCAAGTTACGCATATAGTGTTAAACCTGCATTTGCTATCGTGTCATTTTGAGGAGTATCGAATCGTCTTTTTTGCTGACGGGCGTGCCATTATCCATGGTGTTACAGATCCTAAAATAGCACGCGCGGTTTATAATCGCTTTAGTCAAATTGGATTAGTAGCTAAGTGATGCAATTATAGGAAGCCTGCCGTAATGATTTTCCTCTTATTGTTTTTAGATGTGCAGGGATAATAAAGTTGTTTAATAAACCTTCTTCTACTTTCGGGATTGTTGAAGAATATTCGGGAAAGATACCTATAAAGAAAAAGTAGGTGGGATTTAATGAAGAAAAAACTCTACGTCCTTTTTTGTATCCTATTTCTCGTAAATAATACTGTTGTTTTTGCGAAGCAAGAAACACCTAACCAAGATTTTATTAATAAGCAAATGGACCAAGCAAAGAAAAATGCCAATCAACCTTTTTTGGACCAATTGAAGATGCGCTCACTAGAGCATAACGATGTTGTAAACATTAAAATTGAAAATAATTCGGGACTTCGGAGAGTATTTAGTATCAATGATGGCTATCAAGAACGTGTACTTAGAAAAGTTGTATACTGGCTTAATAACTCTGTCAAAGTGAATGGAACAATCGAAGGAGCTTTAGATAATCCATCCAATAAATTGACGTTAAAGATGGCAAATGGTGAAGTGATCACCATTGAACCCGCTTATACATGTGTAGTTGACAATAAACGTCAAACCTGCACGGCTAAAGAAGGGGAATTAATCGTTTCAGAAAATAGGCAAAACGTGCGATTAAAGTCACAATCCCTTTATGATTGGCTCATGGTAGGGTGGAGAGAAGAATTGGACGGACCTACTAAAGAAGAGTTACTTGAAGAAGCATTGTTTACACGTTATTTATATCATTTGGGCCCATCTTATTCTGAATTTTTTATGTGTCCAAAAATCAAAATTGAACCCATTAATGGAGATCCTAGGAGACATATTATTTATGCCAGTGCTTTAAACTATTCTGGACATCACGGCGGAGATTTTGATAAACTTACTTTTTCTGTAAGGGATTCTAACCTATCAGGGTTAGAAGTGACAAACGTAAAAATAAAGAAACATATTTCGGGAGAAGAAAGCGAAAAACAATGTCGGACGTTTGATTAAATATAGTTCTTTCAAAAGAGGTGTTTTTTTCAGAGAAGGGAACGCCTCTATTTTTCAGTAAAGCTTTTGAAGGGGTGTATTTATGTTAACCGCAACGTTCAAATAAGAGGCATTAATAGCATACATCAGAGTTAGCAAGCGCGATATTTTCGTACCAATAAAAAATGAATGAACAGTACTCACTTTTGCCCATAATAATTGGCAACATCGGTATTGTTTTCTTTTCTATAGAGCTATTTCGAGCTATAATGGAAAGAGATATATTTAGGAGGTCGAAATAATGACAGGTTTAGATCCAACGTTACAAATGTTAAAGGAATTAACAGATGCAAACGGTATTCCGGGAAATGAGCGTGCTCCACGTGAAGTGATGAAAAAGCATATCGCGCCGTTCTCTGATGAAATTGATACAGATAATTTAGGCGGGCTCATCGCTAAAAAGGTTGGCGATGAAAACGGACCGAAAATTATGGTTGCAGGTCACTTAGATGAAGTCGGCTTTATGGTAACACAAATTGATGATAAGGGCTTCCTGAAGTTCCAAACGGTTGGCGGCTGGTGGGGTCAAGTAATGCTTGCACAACGCGTAACAGTGACAACTCGTAAAGGGGAAGAAATTATCGGTGTGATCGGTTCAAAGCCACCACATATTTTACCCGCTGAAGTTCGTAACAAGCCAGTAGATATTAAGGATATGTTCATTGATATCGGTGCAGCTTCTAAAGAAGAAGCACTAGGCTGGGGCGTACTACCGGGCGATATGGTCACACCTTATTTTGAATTCAACGTGATGAAAAATGAAAAGCACCTACTAGCAAAAGCATGGGATAACCGTATTGGCTGTGCAATTGCCATTGATGTACTTCGTGCACTAAAAGACGAAAAGCATCAGAACATCGTGTATGGTGTAGGAAATGTACAGGAAGAGGTAGGCTTACGAGGCGCGAAAACAACGTCATATAAAGTACAGCCAGATATCGGCTTTGCAGTGGATGTCGGTATTGCAGGGGATACACCAGGTGTCACACCGAAAGAATCGACATCAAAAATGGGGGCAGGCCCACAAATCGTTATTTATGATGCATCGATGGTGGCACACACAGGCTTGCGTGATTTCGTTGTAGGCATTGCGGAAGAGGCAGGCATCCCTTACCAATTTGAAGCAATCGCTGGCGGTGGAACAGATGCTGGCTCTATCCACATTACAGCAAACGGTGTTCCATCCCTTGCTATCGGTGTAGCGACTCGCTATATTCACTCACATGCAGGCATCCTACACCGTGATGACTACGAAAACGCAGTAAAATTAATCGTAGAAGTCATTAAAAAGCTAGACCGAGAAACAGTTAATAAAATCATTTTTGATTAAGAGAATCGCCTTCTAACAGAAATGTTAGGAGGCTTTTTACGTAGGGGAAACAAAAATATCTATGTGGCAATTCAAACATAAGCAAAGGAAGAAGTATCGTAGGAGTAAAACCTTGTAGATAAAAACCGTATGACAATTGTGAATGAAAATAGTATTCATATCGTTGAATACTATTTTTGTTGCTGTTTGGGTGGTTTACTTTGGACATATATTGATCATCCAAAGCAAGCTAATCTCTATTATCAAGTGAATGTTTACAGTCTTGTTCACTATATTTTGTCTCACCCTCAATTATTTCAGTAAGGCCATGCGAAAGTTTTTCTTTTTCACAAAATTGGTAAACTTGTTTCCCTTTTTTAGTTATTCCATAATAATAGGTTGTATGAGGTTCATCTTTAAAGATGACCATATAATGTCCATGATAAAAATCTTTATTTATTACGTGCTTTGGCTCAACATAATGTGATTCTTGAATTTTTTCGTCTGTATATCCCTGCTCCTCCAAATATTCTGGAACATATTTATTAGCGATGTATTTTGTATATGGATTACCATTGTTTAAAACATAAATAACACCTATTGGAATAGCAATGACAATAACAACAATTAAGATAGTAATTGTAATAAATATCTTTTTATTAGTCATACCTCACCCTTCTTTATTCTCTTTAAGATAAGATTAATTATTACTTACAAGTAATTAGTTGATTTGTGTGTGATAGGCTTTGTTCGCTTATTTAAAAATGAACATCCTCCTATTTATTCCGGGTAAAATTGAAGGAACAAACCTTTTGATCAACTTACCGCTAAATAGCTTCTTTAGTGTAATTTTACACTTTCGGAAAGCTTAGTCAATTATAAATTATAATTTTATCCACTTTTAACGGAGGGAAGAATTCCTTACATAGGTTAGGGTTGTAATGTTTGGAGTGGCACGAGGTGTGCATATTGGCTTAGCCTAATAATTTCCCAACTACCAATATAAAACTGATAAGAAGAGCTCATATAAACGAAATGCCAATCGACATGAAGCTTCGAATAGAAGAGATAGCATTCGTCGCCTCCTTCATCCCTAACAGCGACGAGAAAAAACATAGAACGGTAGGGACTAAAACGACTGTTAACGGGTGAATGGTAAATTGGGATAGGAAGAAATGACGGATCCATTCAGAAGTAGCGGCAATTAAAAATAAAGCAATACAAACGATGGATGCAGCGAATGAGTATAAATTCCAATTCTCCTTCATCAACCGACACCTCCATTTTTTACTTAAACGCTTTTCCTTAATTTAGGTTTCTGTCTATAAGGAAAAATGTAATGGATAACTGAAATATTTTACGTTATATTTGTTCTATCTAGAAATGGGGGGGAGTATGTGAAGCCGTATCAAATGGAACGAAAGATGGTCATGATCGAGCAGGCTGCGCTTTTATTTATCGCACAGGGCTTTGAAAATACGACAATGAATCAAATTGCTGAAAAAGCGAATGTAGGGATTGCCACACTATTTCGGTACTTTCCAAATAAAGAATCTTTAATTATCGATGTTGTAAAGCATGTAATAGAAGATCGAATTCCGGTATATGAGGAAATATATAATTCAAACAGCAATGGCTATGAAAAAATAGAGCGCTTGCTTCTTATGTATTTACAATATATTTATGGCGAATCCACACCTTATATTAAACTGCTGGAAGCTTTTGAAGTTTACATAAGCTTTAATGAGGTCGATGAGCAATTATTGCAAGAAATCGAAAAATCGTATGAGGCGTATAATGTTTATGTAAGAAAAATGCTAGTAGATGGTCAAGAGGATGGATCGATTAAAAACGATATTTCCCTTGAAACTTTGGAAACGGTACTCAATATGTTTGGGACTGCTATAAAAAAATACTCACTTTATGAGGTATTACCTAATAAAATTATGCTACTACCAACAGAGGATCAGCTAGTAGAGATGAAAAATATAGCTCTTCAGTTTATAAAAAACAACTACTTGTAGGGGTTAGTCTACAAGTAGTTATTTTACCTTATACCGGTTGATTCACCTGCAGCAGCTTTTCAACAATAGCATCTGTTAATTCTTGAGCGGTTTGAGGAACGAAATTTTTTAGTATTCCGTTAATCATCGGGCCCATCATACCGCCAGCGGTAATATCTAGATGTCCAGTCATTTTCGTATTGTGTTCATCGATCACTTCTGCCTCGAAATAACCACCGCCGTTAAAGTTTTCAGATAAACCTTTTAAATCGAACAGAACTTGCGAAGGCTCATTCCATTCTTTGATATCGATTTGCAGCTTAACTGTTTTTTTCATAAAGCCTAAATCTCCTTTGAATTTCCAAGTTGATTGGTTTTCACTTAAAATTTCATGCTCGATATAGCCTGGTACAAGTGGTGCCCAGTTATTCATATCGCTTACAAAAGCCCAGATTGTTTCAATATCTAAAGGTACATTAACCGTATGTGTTCCGTTTGGCATAATTTTCTCGCTCCTATCCTGTTATTTTACAGATTGTTCTGACTTTACGTTGCGTGAAGATACACTTCCGACATGCTTACCAGCTAAATAACCGACAGTCATCGCCGGACCGATTGTGCCACCCGCACCAGCATAAGCTGTTCCTAAAATGCCCATTGCCGCATTTCCTGCTGCATATAAGCCTTCAATTTTGTTGCCGCGAAGACTAATAACCTGTCCATTTTCATCAATACGTGGACCGCCATTTGTCCCAAGCGCGCCTAAATTAACTGGCACTGCATAGAATGGACCTTTTTCAATTTTACCTAGGTTCGCCGTTGCATTCCCGCCACCGTCAGCTAGGAGATTTTCAAATTGGGTTGTGCCGCGGTGGAAATCCGTATCCTCACCTTTTTCACACATAGCATTCCAGCGTGCCACAGATTCCTCTAAACCTTGGGCATCAACCCCGATTTGCCCTGCAAGCTCAGCAAGTGAATCCCCACGATTTACCCACTCTGGTGCTTCATCGCCAGGCATCATCGTAATAATCATTTCTCTATCCTTTAATTGTTGGTCGAATACCATCCATACAGGTGCTTCGTTTGGATACTCTAGCTTAACAGGATCATATTCATAGAAAGAGCGCGGTAAATCATTGTATGTTGTGCCTTCATGTACAAAGCGTTTTCCGTATTTATTAACAATAATACTATTTGGACCATTACGACCGCCGCCTGTTTGGTTCATAATATGGTCTTCGTATTCCATTGTTGGGTCCTGCATGGAAGGATACCACCAAGCCTCACTCATGTTTCCAAGAGCAGCCCCAGCCTCCATCGCCATAATAAGGGCATCTCCTTCATTTCCAGGAGGGGACATTGGATGAGTAATTGGTGCTTTCAAGAATGTTTTCACAAGCTCTTGATTCCACTCATAGCCACCCGATGCTAGTACAACCCCTTTACGCGCGGCAATAGTAATTTTTTCTCCAGCTTCATTTTCAGCAACGACACCAATAACAGCACCGTTATCATCTAAAACAAGCTCTTTTCCAGGCGTGTTAATTTTTATGTTTACATCACGATCAAGTGCTCCTTTTAAAAGCAATCCGATCAGTGAGCGTCCCATCGTTACGATGTTATTTTCCATACGCTCGGCAATTTTATTAAAGTCTACCCCACCGATTGCTCCACCTTCAGCTAATGTTAGCGGCGGGAATACGGGATTTTGGCGAATTAATGGACCCCATTCACCAACAGAATTTAAATCAAAAGGTACTGGATCTAATGAGCGAGTGCCCTTTTTTAATGCTTCATCTATATGCCCATAATATTCATTAAATGGTACAGGCATTTCAAATCGTACAGGTGTATGCTCATGTAAGTAGTCGATCATTTTATGGCCATTATCTACAAAAATTTCGATATAGGCTGGATCAGGTACTTTTCCAAGTGTTAAACGTTTTAAAAAAGCAATTGCCCCTTCACGAGTATCTTCAACGCCGGCTGCCTTCATATAACGGTTCATTGGTATCCACGGAACCCCTCCGGAAAACGCTGTAGTCCCACCGATTTGATGTGTTTTTTCTAACATTAAAACATCTGCACCTTGATCAGCTGCTAAAATAGCTGCTACAAAAGCTGCGCCCCCTGTTCCTAGTACAATTACGTCAACCTCTTCATGCCACTGTTCCGGCTTTTTTGCTGGCATAACCATTCCTCCAATCGATTATTTAGTCCCTTTGTTCTGAATAAATGATAGTACTTCTATCATTCAAGTATATTGTACATAAATAATGTTATTTTTGGAATAGTGTTGAATGAAATATTTTCTATTCTAATCAAATTATTTCTATTTAGAGTATCGAATTTTGTAGATGTGTGATGGAAAGTGTTACACGACGGAGAGAAGAACATTAGCGAAATTAAATAAGCAAATTTTTTAGCGTATACATTGTTATGCAGGAATTTAATAAAGTGAAGAGGATGTAAAGATAGCAGGGGTACTAGCACAGATAAAAATGATTCCCATGAAAGATTTATAGCATTCTAAAGCGGATTATTAGTCTCTAATTATCGACTGTTTTCTTTTTATAAGAAAATTTAAAATAAACATAATTATTCACTTGATTTTATAAAAATACATATGTATAATAGAAATCAAGATAAAGCATTCGAGGAGCGAGCGTACATGAAATTGTTAGAAGAGGTGCAGTTAAAGTTAGTGGAGAGCCTTAAGGGGAAGGACTTACTAACCTTGCTTGACTATACGAGTGAAGAGGTAGAAAGCTTGATTAAGCTAGCCTCACAGCTGAAAAAAGTGACAAAAGAGGGCAAGTGTCCGAAGCTTTTAGAAGGAAAAACACTAGGAATGATTTTCGAAAAAAGCTCGACGCGTACTCGTGTATCCTTTGAAGTGGGCATGCAGCAGCTAGGTGGCTATGGCATGTACATGAATGCACGCGATATGCAAATTGGTCGAGGTGAGCCAATTTCAGATACGGGTCAAGTATTATCAGGCTACTTAGACGGTATTATGATTCGTGCTAATTCTCATGAGATGGTAAAGGAGCTTGCAGAATATGCAAAGATTCCTGTCATTAACGGGTTAACAGACCTATATCATCCTTGTCAAGCATTAGCGGATATTGAAACAATCTCAGAACATAAGGGAGAAGTAAAAGGTCTAAAAGTAGCGTATGTTGGCGACGGCAATAATGTAGCACATTCATTAGTCATTGCTTGTGCACATGTTGGAATGGATGTGGCAGTCGCTACACCTCCTGGTTATGAGTGTGATACTGAAATTATCGCAAAAGCAAGTGAGCTTGCAAAGGCAAATGGTAGCTTAGTAACTGTTACACAGGATCCGATTGCTGCAGTAAAGGATGCAGATGTTGTTTATGCAGATGTCTGGACATCAATGGGGCAGGAGGAAGAAACAGCTCAGCGCTTAATCGACTTCAAAGCCTACCAAATTAATGATGAACTTGTGGCACATGCAAAGCCGGACTATATGTTCTTACACTGTTTACCGGCTCATCGTGAGGAAGAAGTAACAGCTTCGGTCATCGATGGACCAAACTCTTATATCTTTGAACAAGCGGAAAATCGTTTACATGCACAAAAGGCGGTTTTAGCTTCATTACTTGCTTAATATTCGCGAGTTGCGAATCTAAGTATGAGAAAGAAAAAACATTGCCAATTGCAGGATGGCGCGGTTGGCAATGGGTAGTATGTTAACGGCACGTGCGGGGGACTCGCTGCAGGCTATTAATACGCTACAATATTGTGATGTACGTTATCAAGATGGATAACCTCATCACTACATAGGAAAACAACTCGGGAGACGCTGAGTTGTTTTTTGTTTTTGGTCTTTAAAGAGTACACTGAAAATCGACATATCGACTTACATATAAATGACCCTCATCAGAAAGTTTATTTCTAATGAGGGAATCACGAGCAGCTATGCTACGCACGAGCGAGCATACGCTCTAGTGAAAGGACTGCCTGTGCAGTAACTTCTTTATCTACGGCAATCACATTTCCTTGTCCGCCTTGTTGGATTGTTTCCAGTGCCCATAATAAATGAGGCAAATCGATTCGATTCATTGTTAAGCAAGGGCACATATTTTCATTCAATGAAATAATATGCTTATCAGGGTTATTTGCGATTAATCGCTTCACTAAATTCATTTCAGTCCCAATAGCCCAGCTTGATCCAGGAGGTGCAGCTTCGATAACATCACAAATATACTTTGTAGAGCCATTATCATCTGATAGCGCAACAACTTCTCGACTACATTCTGGATGGACAATTATTTTCATCTCAGGATATTTCGTACGTACATCCTTTATGTTATAAACTGTAAAGCCTTCATGCACGGAGCAATGTCCCTTCCATAGGATGACCTTCACATCTTCTATTGCACCCTCATACTCTAGCTTGCCTGAAATCGGATTCCACACGGCCATATGCTCCAATGGAACACCAAGGTCAAATGCAGTGTTTCGCCCTAAATGCTGATCGGGTAGGAATAGTAGACGTGGCTTTTGTGTAAATGCCCACTCTACCATCGTTTTTGCGTTAGAGGACGTAACACAAGCGCCACCGTTTCGCCCTGTAAATGCTTTAATGGCTGCTGTTGAATTCACATACGTTAACGGAATAATTGTCTCGCCAAACAGTTTGGTTAGCTCTACCCAAGCTTCCTCTGTTTGGTATATATTCGCCATATCTGCCATCGAGCAGCCTGCACGCATATCAGGTAAGTAGACAATTTGATCATCTTCCGTTAGCATATCAGCTGTCTCCGCCATAAAATGAACACCACAAAATACGATACTCTTTGCTTTTTTATTCGCTGCAGCGACTTGAGCAAGCTGCAGGGAGTCTCCTGTCGTATCAGCAAATTGAATGACCTCATCTCGCTGATAATGATGACCTGGAATGAAGAGTTCATCGCCTAGTTTTTCTTTAATTTCGCGGATTCGTGTTTCCATTTCTTCACGCGTCATTGATTTATATTTGTCTGGAAGCAATGATCCTTCCATCAATTTAGTGAGTACCATGAACAATTACTCCTTTCGGCCCAACAAGTGCGCTAATATCAAAGGCTGAGACGGAATGAGTAAGGGCACCAAGAGAAATCCATTCTACGCCACTTTCTGCATACTCTCTTAAATTATCTAACGTAATATTACCTGAAGCCTCCGTGGCAATATGCGGAGGAACTAGAGGAAGCCAATCACGAATTTCCGAGGGTGTACGGTTATCGAACATAATAATGTCTGCACCTGCATCGATTGCTTCCATAAGCTCTTCCTTCGTTTCAATTTCCACCTCAATTTTTACTGTATGACCGATTTTACTACGCGCGGATTCTACAGCCTTTGTTATACTACCTGCAAAAGCGATATGATTATCCTTTAACATAATGGCATCATAAAGCCCACTGCGGTGATTGTATGCTCCACCAGTACGAACAGCATATTTGTCGAGCATACGAAGCCCTGGCATCGTTTTACGCGTATCACAAATATGCGCATTAGTACCAGTTGTTCTAGCGACCGCTTTATTTGCCTTTGTGGCAATACCGCTCATCCGCTGTACTAGGTTTAAAATAACACGCTCACCTGTGAGTAGGCTGCGAAGTGATCCTTCGATAATCGCAAGCTGATCTCCCTTTGAAATGTGCTCACCATCTTGTTTTAATACGCTCACCTTTAAGGTTGAATCTAGTATCGAGAATCCAATTTCGATAATTTGAGCCCCGCAAAAAATGCCATCCTCCTTTGCATAAAACGTAAAGGAACCTTGCTCTTGGGCTGAAAAAATTGTTTCGCTCGATAAATCACCATCGCCGATATCTTCATTAAAAAAACTAGTTAACATAGCTTTTAGTTTGATTACATTCATATAAATCGTTCCTCACATTCATTTTTCCTTGCTCGAAGACAATCCATCTCTTTTGCCAATGGTTTGCTTTCATAGGATAGTCGTTTCTTATATGGGCCCCACGGGATTCTGTCCTCTCTTGTGCAGCATGGGCAATTAAAGAGGCTGTTATATTCATAAAATATAATTCTATGCGTTCCTTAGAATATCCCCGTAGATTACCTGTTTTGCTTGTGATGCCTGGTAATTGAACTATCAATTTTTGTAGGCCTTCCTTTGAGCGAACGATACCTGCATTGCTGAGCATTGCCTTTTGTAAAAGCACTTTTGGCAATAAGCTTTCAGAAATAGGAGAGTCTATATCGCTTCTTAAAATAAAATTGTGTTGATTATCGCCGTTTTCTAGCAAATAGGTTGCCATCATTGTTCCAAATGTAATGCCTTCTAATAATGAATTACTCGCAAGTCGATTTGCACCATGAACCCCTGTGCAAGCAACCTCACCAACGGCAAATAATCGAGGGATAGAAGTTTGTCCGTAGAGATCCGTAATCACACCGCCCATTAGAAAATGGCTGCCAGGAGCAATCGGAATCCTTCCATTCGATAAATCCACACCGTTTTGGCTGCAAAGGTTGTGAATCGTAGGGAATTTTTGCTCGAAGCTTTTGATCCGTGAAATATCAATAAATACTTCCTGTCCATTCTCCCGCATTTTGTACATTTCATAAGCTGTAATATGACGAGGTGCTAAATCTCCTAAAGGATGCTTTCCGTCCATAATCGGTTTCCCGTTCACATCAACGAATTTTCCGCCTGCACCTCGAACAGCTTCTGAAACGAGCCCTCTAGCTCCGTTAACATAGAGCAGACTCGGATGGAATTGAACGAACTCCATATCTGTTACTGATGCCCCAGCTAAATAGGCGAGTGCAATACCATCTCCGTAGCTAGTCTCACAATTTGACGTACATTCATACAGTGCACCGGCCCCACCTGTAGCTAAAATAACGTACGAGGCGAAGTATGATTTTTCTCCACTATTCGTTTTCACACGAACACCGCAGCACTCATGGGCGGAATTTAAGAGTAGCTCATACGCAAACTCATACGTATGAATATAGACATTGGGTGGTAATTCGCCAGCAATATAATCGACAAGGTTTTTGCCTGTAGCATCTCCACCTGCATGGACGATACGGTGCTTGCTATGAGCACCTTCTAAGCCAAGAGAAATTTCGCCATCCTCATTGTGATCAGCTTGAAATCCTTCTTGTAAAAGTTCCTTCACAACGGAAGCGCCGTTTTCAATGAGTGCTTTTACATTACCTTCGTGGTGGTGGTATTCACCAGCCTTAAGCGTATCTTGTATATGAAGGGCAGTATCATCATCAGCTGAGATAACGGCAGCAATGCCCCCTTGTGCTTTGTAGGAGCTACTAACGGTTAAATCCGACTTTGTAATGATGTGTACATGGAAGCGGCGGCTTAAATTTCGAGCAGCCTCGAGTGCTGCAATGCCCCCGCCAATAATGACGATGTCTGTACTAATATTCATGCTCGTACCTTCTTTACAGTTGTCTTGACACATATCTTTACATAAAATAAAGAAAAGAACAAGTATTTCTTACTCGTTAGAAAAGAGGCGTGGACAATGATTTATTTAGATTATGCGGCAACGACACCAATGACTGCTAGAGCCATTGCAGCCTATAGCGAAGCCGCACAAGAGCTCGCGGGAAATCCGTCAAGCTTACATGATATGGGAGGCAGGGCAGCAGCTGCTGTCACATGGGCAAGAAAGGTAATTGCAGAAGAGCTCGGTGTACATGAGGACGGCATTATTTTTACTGGAAGTGGAACAGAAGGGAATTTATTAGGAATCTTATCTTTAGCGAAGGGGGCACGTGGTGGAAAGCACATCATTTCATGTATGGCCGAGCATACTTCTGTTCATGCAGCGTTAAATACGTTAGAGGGGGAAGGCTATAAAGTTACAAGGCTGCCACTAACGCAAGAGGGAATTATTGATTTAGCAAGCTTAGAGATGGCGATTCGTAGCGACACGACACTAATTTCGATTCAGCATGCTAACTCTGAAATCGGCACGGTCCAGCCAGTGAAAGAGATTGCGAGGATAGCAAAGAGATTTGGTGTTCGAATTCACGTCGATTGTGTGCAATCATTTTGTAAGCTCGATATAACGGATTTTTCAGGTGAGGTTGATGGGATTACAGTATCGGCTCATAAAGTAGGCGGTCCGAAAGGCTGTGGAGCTGTGTATTTGAATCCTCGTGTGCGGGCGACACCAGTATTTCCTGGAGTCACACATGAAAAAGGCTTGCGTGGAGGAACGCTTGATACGCCGAGCATTGTTGCAATGGCAGTAGGGGTTGAGGAATTTAAGTATAATATCGACTACCAAAGGCAGCTTCGACACGATCTTCTAGAGGGGCTCGATAGTTCATTATTTCAAGTAATCGAAGCCCCAGCCGAAAACCAGCTACCGAATATTTGTGGGATTTGCATGAAAGGGATTGAAGGACAATATGTCATGCTGAAACTAAATGAGGATGGCATTTATATTTCAACAGGAAGCGCCTGTGATATCAATAGTGCATCAGGAACGAAGGCGATACTCGCGATGGGGAAATCATTGACGGAGGCAAGACAGTTTTTCCGCATTTCATTTGGAAGTGAGACGACGCATGAGGAAATAGCTACGGTGAATAAGGCATTACACAGGATAGCAACATTCGTAAAATGAGTACTTAAATTTCGAATAATCATGGAAAGCTATGAACGTTGAAATAGAAGCTGAGGTAAGCCAAAAAAGAACCTCAGCTTAATTGTTCGGATAAGATTAATGGCTGAAATGCTGTGACAATTTTTCCGAAAATGAATTTCGCTCCTGCTCACTTGAGTCTTGCCACCAGGCTTCTAAAAACACGCCGAGACCAGGTAATAAATGTTCCTCCCCACGACTAATGGCATCATTTACGATGTCAGAAAATTCAGCTGGGGATTGACCCGTCACATTGGTAGTAATTGCTTGTCGAATTTGAAAATCCATTTTTTCCTCTCCTTTCTATGTGTAGTATTGCTTTATTATCTAAAATTATGTGTGATAGATGGCATCAGATTCGAAAAATGGAAGGGTAGTTAGCAATTATTAGCTTCGGGAAAAATTACTTAGAATATGCTATAATTCATCGTTGAATAACTTATTAAAGGACGGAACAAGATGAAACGAATTGAATCGACACAAAACGCACTCGTAAAGCATTGGAAAAAGCTCGTTACACAGCGTAAAGAGCGTGAAAAAACAGGTGAATTTATAATCGAAGGCTTCCATTTAGTAGAGGAAGCGTTAAAAAATAAAGAGCAAATCGTTCAAATTATTGTCCGTGATGGTGTTGACCTACCACTGTTATGGGCGATCGACGATGTGCAAACAGTACAGGTTAATGATGCGGTTGCAAAGGAAATTGCAGAAACAGAAAAATCACAGGGTGTGTTTGCTCATTGTAAGCAAAAAGAGGTTTCGGAAACAGAAATGGCAGCTTGGCGCAAAGTATTACTTGTAGATGCTGTTCAGGACCCAGGAAATATTGGCACGATGATTCGTACGGCTGATGCGGCTGGTATTGATGCGGTCATTTTAGGCAAAGGCTGCGTGGATGCGTTTAATCCAAAAACGATGCGCTCAGCACAGGGTTCTCATTTCCATATCCCTGTCGTTCGTGGCGATTTAGATGAATGGATTGACCGCCTGCAGGACGACAATGTAAAAGTATTCGGCACAGCGTTAGAAGAGGCCATTTCATACAAGGAAGTTGATGTGAAGGATGCCTTTGCGTTAATCGTAGGTAATGAAGGTAGTGGCATTAGCCCGCAACTGTTAGCCAAAACAGATCAAAACGTGATCATCCCAATTTTTGGTGGTGCAGAATCATTAAATGTAGCAGTTGCGACAGGGATTTTATTGTATCAATTTAGAGGGTAAGTGTTGGCTAGTAAGCTTTTGGTGTGGCGAGTATAGAGTCACATCGGCTAGTATTCTAAGCTCGAATTTTCACATTGGCTAGTAAATTTTAAAAAACGGCTAGTATTTTTGAAAATGTGGCGAGTATTTCGAGAAAAGTGGCTAGTATTTCAAATAAACTGGCTAGTAAATCCAGCGTGATGTGTGATCATCCGACTTTCCGTGGCGCAGAAGCAGTCGCGACAGCGAATTGAAAGATTGGCTACTAAGCTTTCAACGTGGCGAGTATAGAGTCACATCGGCTAGTATTCTAAGCTCGACTATTCACATTGGCTAGTAAATTTAAAAAAACGGCTAGTATTTCGAGAAAAGTGGCTAGTATTTCAAAAAAACTGGCTAGTAAATCCAGACTCTACGCATAAAGAGACCAATTCTTACACTTGAAACAAAAAAGGAAATATCGTACTATGTTAAGTATTACGAATGAATAAATGCTTTGACCGAGAAGAGTAAATGTTCAAGAGATTGCTTTAGGGAGTGCAGGCCGAGACTGAAAGCTTGCATAGCAGTTCGAATGTTGAATTCACCTCGCGAGCAGCTTCCGGGAGTCATATCACATGACGAAAGGAATGCCGGCGAATGACGTCGTTAAGTCAATAGAGTGATTGCATATTGCAATAACTAGGGTGGTACCGCGAATGATCCTCGTCCCTTTTGGGGGCGGGGTTTTTTTGTTTTTTCTGCCACAGCCAAAGTAAAAACTACAAGGAGGTTTTTTATAAAATGGAACAACAATTAAAGCAGCTTGAGCAAGAAGCGCTAGCGAAAATTGAAGCAGCATCAGATTTAAAACAACTAAATGATGTTCGTGTTGCCTATTTAGGAAAAAAGGGACCAATTACGGACTTATTAAAAGGAATGGGTAAGCTTTCAGCTGAGGAGCGCCCGAAAATGGGGGCACTTGTGAATACAGTGCGCGAAAACGTTACGGCTCAATTAGAGGCGAAGGTAGACTTACTTGAAGAGAGAGCGATCCAAGCACAATTGGAAAAGGAATCAATCGATGTTACGTTACCAGGGGCTGCGATTAAATCAGGAAATCGTCATCCATTAACACGTGTAATTGAAGAGATTGAAGACTTGTTCGTTGGAATGGGCTATGAAATCGTAGAAGGGCCAGAAGTAGAAAAAGACTACTATAACTTTGAAGCGATGAACTTACCAAAAGGTCATCCAGCTCGTGATATGCAGGATTCATTCTACATTTCAGAAGAGATCCTACTGCGTACACATACGTCACCAGTACAGGCACGTACGATGGAAGCGAAAAAAGGGGAGCCAATTCGCGTTATTTGCCCAGGTAAAGTATTCCGCCGAGATACAGATGATGCAACACACTCTCACCAATTCATGCAAATCGAAGGGCTAGTTATCGGGGAAAACATTCGCATGAGTGATCTAAAAGGAACACTGGATGCATTAGCGAAGAAAATGTTCGGTGCTGAGCGTGAAATTCGCTTACGTCCATCATTCTTCCCATTCACAGAGCCATCTGTAGAAGTTGATGTATCTTGTCATAAGTGCGGTGGCGCGGGCTGTAACGTATGTAAGCAAACAGGCTGGATTGAAATTTTAGGTGCGGGTATGGTTCATCCGAACGTGCTTGAAATGGCTGGCTATGATTCGAAAAAAGTATCAGGCTTTGCGTTCGGTATCGGTGCTGAGCGTATCGCGATGTTAAAATACGGGGTGGATGATATCCGTCACTTCTATACGAATGACGTACGCTTCTTATCACAATTCCACCGAAGTGAAGGGTAAGGAGGAAGATTTATGTTAGTTTCATTAAAATGGTTATCCCAATATGTAGATATTGATGGTCTTGACCCACAAGAGTTAGCAGAAAAAATTACACGCTCAGGAATTGAAGTCGATGCAGTCATCGATCGCTCTGTTGGCATGACAAATGTCGTTGTTGGTAGTGTTGTATCAAAAGAAAAACACCCTGAAGCAGATAAATTAAATGTATGCCAGGTGGACGTAGGTGAAGAAGTCCTTCAGCAAATCGTTTGTGGTGCACCGAATGTCGATGAGGGACAAAAGGTGATTGTAGCGCTTCCAGGTGCTAAGCTTCCAGGCGGCATTAAAATTAAAAAAGCAAAGCTACGTGGTGTTGAATCGAACGGTATGATTTGCTCGCTACAGGAGCTTGGCATTGAAGGTCGTCTTGTACCGAAAGCATATGCTGAAGGAATTTATGTTTTACCAGCAGACGTAACTCCTGGTGAGGATGCACTTGAAACTTTAGGGCTTCGCGATACAGTTTTAGAGCTTGGCCTAACACCAAACCGTTCAGATGCGTTATCGATGCTAGGTGTTGCTTATGAGGTAGCAGCGATTCTTTCACAGGACGTGAAACTGCCAGAAATCACATACAAGGCTTCAGCTGAAAAAGCAGAGGATCTATTAAAGCTTCGTGTAGAGGACACAGCAACGAACCCACTATATTCAGCAAAAGTAGTGAAAAACGTAGTAGTGGCTGAATCTCCACTTTGGCTACAGCATTATTTAATGGCTGCAGGTGTTCGCCCTCATAACAACGTAGTAGATATTACAAACTATATCCTAATGGAGTACGGTCAACCACTTCATGCATTTGACTACGATAAACTAGAAACAGGTGAAATCGTAACACGCTTTGCTACAGAGGGAGAAAAAATTACGACACTTGATGATGTAGAGCGTACATTAGCCTCTCACAACTTTGTCATTACGAATGGCAAAGAGCCAGTTGCAGTTGCTGGTGTTATGGGTGGTGCAAACTCTGAGGTGTCAGATGCTACAACAACAGTTGTGATTGAATCTGCTTACTTCGCAGGTGGTTCAGTTCGCCGTACATCAAAGGATTTAGGCTTACGCTCAGATTCATCAGCTCGCTTTGAAAAAGGCGTAGACCCGAACCGTGTACTTCCTGCTACTGAACGCGCGGCACAGCTACTCTCAGAGCTTGCAGGTGGTGAAGTACTAGAAGGTACAGTACTTGTAGATGAGCTAGACAAAACGCCAGCTCGTGTTGTTGTTTCGCCAGACTTCATTAACGGCCGTCTTGGAATGAAAATTTCCTTAGAAGAAATGCTCTCTATTTTAGAACGTCTAGGTTTTGGTGTAGAAGCGGCAAATGGCATGCTGATCATCGATGCACCGACACGTCGTCAGGATATTAAAATCGAAGAAGACATCGTGGAAGAAATTGCACGTATGTATGGCTATGATGAAATTCCAATGACCCTACCAGAGTCGGATGTAGTAGGTCGTTTAACACCTTACCAAGCAAAACGAAGAATCGTTCGTAATGTTATGGAGGGGGCTGGATTATTCCAAGCTGTAACATACTCATTAACGTCAGAGGAGGACTCACAAAAATTCGCTTTAAAAGCTGAAGAAACAACAAAGCTGTTAATGCCAATGTCTGAGGAGCGTTCAACCCTACGTCAAAGCTTAATCCCTCATTTAGTAGAAGCAGCCGCTTATAATGTAGCTCGTCAAATTGACTCTGTAGCACTTTACGAAATCGGCTCTGTATTCCTTGGCCAAACGTCTGAGGAGCTTCCATTCGAGGAAGAGCATTTAGCGCTTGTACTAACTGGTAAGTGGACGGATAACGCTTGGCAGGGTGAGAAGAAGCCTGTTGATTTCTTCGTAGCAAAAGGAATTATCGAGGCTATATTTGCAAAGTTTAGCTTAACAGACCGCGTTTCTTATGAAGGAGCAACTGTTGATGGCTTACATCCTGGTCGTACAGCCCATGTACTACTAGACGGTGAAAAAATTGGTCTTATCGGCCAGCTTCACCCAGCTCAGCAAAAGCAAGCTGGCGTAAAAGAGACTTATGTTGCTGAGTTAAATTTATTAGCAGTTTTAAGTGCTGTAACAGAGGACTTAGTGTATACGCCTGTTCCGCGCTTCCCAGCAATGACTCGTGATATTGCCCTTGAGCTTGATCAGACAACAGCCTCTGGTGAAATTGTTCGAATCATTAAAGGGGCAGGAACAAAGCTTCTGAAGGATGTAAAAGTGTTTGACGTGTACGAGGGAGAAAAAATGGCTCCAGGTAAAAAATCTGTTGCCTTCTCATTAACTTACTTCGACCCAGAGCACACGCTAACTGATGAAGAGGTAGTAGCTGCACATAATAAAGTCTTAAAAGCATTAGCACAGGCTGGTGCGGAAGTACGATAAAAATATTAGATGAAAATTTGATATAAATATAAAGAATTTGCCTTATTTCTACGGGGGAAAGCTATCAAAAGCCTTTTTCTAAGTAGAAATGGGCGAATTCTTTTTTTATTGGAAGAAAGCTACATACTAGTGGATATTGTTAATATTTTGCTTAAATAATTTTGGAGTTGCGACTTAACACCTATCTACAAATGATGCTGTAACTATCAAAAAAATATTTCTTGTATTGTTATATTTATATAAATTATTACAATAATGTGGTATAATCTAACTAGTGATTATTATTGCAAAATAACTCCTAATGCTATGTTAATTAAAATAAGAAATCTGTAATAAGGGAGCCAGACATGCTTATGCAACAAACAGAAACAATTGAATTTGATAGTTTACAAACATTAGATGAAAAGTTTGAATATGCAAAAAGCATGCATTTGATTGCAAATTTTGAAGAAGGTTTAAGTTACTTTCGGATACTAAAAACGGAATACGAACAGGTTAAGCAATATGATAAAGTAATCGATTGCCTCGGGTGGATATGTCAGAATCTTGCGAACATGGGGCGTGTCGAAGAGTTATATAAATATTTGCCTGAGTATAAAGCGTATTGTAATGAATATGGTACAGAGGTCAATAGATTAAAGCTCAATACATATTTAGCGTTTATTAGTGCATCAATTGGTGCAGAGGAATCAGCAATCGAGTATTATAACGAAGCAATTTTTTTAGCGAAAAAGCTCAATGATACAAAGCGTTATTTACTTAGTTTGATTAATTTACAAGCGGTCTATTTAATAATGAAGAATTTTGATCATGCAAATGAAATTGCCTATGAGGTAAAAAGAATTTTCGACAGGGATCCAAGGGTAAAAACAACGATGTCCGAGGCTGCCTATTATTTGAATCTGATTACCATTAAATTAGAGTGGAATAAATTAGATGAAATAGAGGAACTCCTACATTCCTTTGAAAAAATTAATGAAATCGAAAAGCATAGTCGAGAGGTCATGTACTATCGCTGTGTAAAAGGTCGTTATTTTAATAGCTTAGGGCATTATGAGAAGGCAATCGAGGAATTAGAAAAAGCATACGACTATGTAAAAAAAACAGAGGAAGAGCCATTTTTAACAATTATTTTAGAGAATTTAATAAAGTCAAATGAAAATGTGGGAGACTATAAATACGCCTTACAGTATGCCAATTTGCTAAATGAAAAACTAAGTAATCAACAAAAGAAGCAATTACGCTCCGAAACTATTAAGGTGATAAAAGAAATCGATTTAGATAGTATGAAACAGCTTGTTTATGTGGATGGTTTAACGTCCATCCCTAACCGTAGATATTTAGAAAAACACGGTTCCAAGCTAGTTGATGATGCGAATCGTAAAGGGTCTAATGTATACTGTGGAATTATAGATATCGATCATTTTAAAAATATTAATGATCGTTTTGGTCATATTATAGGAGATTTAGCGATACAGCAATTAGCGCATGTAGTGAAAAAGGCATTGCCGGAAAAGGTAGTTTTTGCACGCTATGCTGGAGATGAATTTGTATTTTTAATTGAGCAGGTTGAAGAAGCTGAAGCATTTTTCCAAGGGCTATTCAACCAAATGACTAACTTTGAATTCCGAACGGAGGAGCTTGAAGTGAATTTAACACTTAGTATGGGCGTAGCCTCCCTATATGATTGCCGAGACAAGGAATTGAAAGTATTATTAGATTTAGCTGATCAGGCTCTATATCAATCCAAAAACACCGGTCGCAATCTAATAAGCTTCTATAACAATCAAGAGTCAGCCTTCATATAAATTGCCCCCTACTATAAAAAATGATTTCAACCTTATTGAAATTTCGATAGGACTTCGTTATGATAGGGGCATTCCAATTAAATAACAACCACAGGAGGGGCCGGGTTAGTCGGCTGAGATTGTGCACAAGACTGCACTGACTCTTAGAACCTGTAAGTTAATACTTGCGTAGGGATGTGGATAGAAACCAACTCAAAAACGATGTTAGGCTCTGTCCTAATATCGTTTTTTTTCTTTCACTCGTCAAGGATGAATTGGCAAGCCTGAATCAATAAACTATGAAAAAGTGAGGAAATCAAACGTGAGCTTAAAAGAAATTCGAGCAAAAAAACCGCTTGTACACTGTATTACAAATTATGTTGTCGCAAATTTTACGGCAAACGGTCTACTAGCTATTGGTGCTTCACCGATTATGGCTGATGAAGTACAAGAAATGAGGGATATGGCTTCAATTGTCGATGCTTTGTTAATTAACATCGGAACAGTCAATGAAGTAAAAAGTAAGGCGATGAAGCTGGCGGGACAATGTGCCAATGAGCGCGGCATTCCAGTTGTATTAGATCCTGTTGGCGTAGGTGCTTCGAAGTTTCGCATGAATGTTGTGCAGGAGCTATTGGGCACAGTGAAATTCGACTGCATTCGCTGTAATACAGGGGAGCTTGCAGCGATTGCTGGAGTTAGGTGGGACGGAAAAGGTGTCGACAGCGGCACAGGAGAAATGGATGTAGAAAGTGTAGCAATCGCAGTAGCGAAGAAATATAGCTGCCTTGTTGTTGTGACAGGGAGCACCGATATCGTTACAGATGGTAGGGATGTCCTTCGTGCAGAGGGTGGTGACGAGCGCATGACGGAAGTAACCGGAACAGGCTGTTTACTAAGTGCTATCTGTACAGCGGCGCTAGCTTCAACAGATAACGCGCTCTCTACGCTACAAAATGTCCTACAAGACTATAAGGGTGTAGCAATAATGGCTTCTCATGAGCGTGGCATCGGCTCGTTTGGAGTGGGCGTTTTAAATGCACTACAATTAATTTCAAGAGGTGAAATAGGATGAATATTGTTATGACTGTAGCTGGTTCAGATAGCGGTGGAGGAGCAGGAATTCAAGCGGATCTTAAAACATTTCAGGAGTTAGGTGTATTTGGTACAACAGCCATTACAGCCTTAACCGCTCAAAATACACTAGGTGTTAACGGGATTTTTCCAACTACACCCCAATTTGTCCAGGACCAAATGAGGACTGTTTTTGAGGATATGCCCGTTAGAGCTGTGAAAACAGGAATGTTATTTTCTGCTGAAATTATTGAGAAAGTCGCGGATTTTTTGGCGGATCAGTCGGTCCAACTCGTGATTGATCCAGTGATGATAGCAAAGGGAGGGGCGAGCCTACTTCAACAACAGGCAATGGATGCCCTTAAAACGAAGCTGCTGCCGATTGCTACTGTCCTAACACCGAATATTCCAGAAGCCGAAGAAATTACAGGACTTCGTATTGAGACAGAGGAGGATATTAAAAAAGCTGCACAAGCGATACTACAGCTTGGTGTTTCGTGTGTCGTCATGAAGGGTGGACACTTATCAGGTAAGGATGCAATTGATACAGTGTTTTTCAATGATGGCACGAGCTTTACAATGACAAGCGAGCGAATCCAAACAAGACAAACACATGGCACAGGCTGCACATTTTCTGCTGCATGTACCGCTTTTCTAGGAAGAGGATTAAGTGTACGTGAAGCAATAATAGAAGCGAAGAAATTTGTTCAGCTAGCGATTTCAAACCCGTTAAATATCGGGAATGGGCACGGTCCGACAAATCATTTTGCCTACAAAGAACATGAGGGGCAGTGTGAGGTGACAGTCCATGAAGCGTGAGAATTTACAAGTTTATTTTATTATGGGGACACAAAATATAACGAATCGCGAGCCACTAAAGGTTCTTGAGGAGGCATTACAGGCAGGCGTGACCATTTTTCAATTGAGAGAAAAAGGCGACGGTGCGTTACACGGTGCGGCGTACGAGGGGTTTGCCATTGAATGTCAGAAGCTTTGCCAGAAGTACGACGTGCCCTTTATTGTAAATGATGATATTGAACTCGCCATAAAGCTTGGAGCAGACGGTGTTCATATTGGCCAGGAGGATATGTCCGTTGGTGAGGTTCGAGAAAAAATCGGCGATCGAATACTCGGGATTTCGGTCCATAACATGGAGGAATTGCAGGTTGCACTTACACACAAAGCCGACTATGTTGGGATTGGCCCGATTTTTGCAACAAAATCGAAGGCGGATGCAAAAACACCTGCTGGTACAAGCTTCTTACAGCAAGTCTCTCACCAATACCCTGAGCTGCCGATTGTAGCAATAGGTGGCATCACAAAGCAAAATGGGACCGAGCCAATCCAAGCCGGAGCAGACGGCGTAGCGGTTATCTCAGCGATTTGTGAAAGTGAAAATATCAACGAAACAGTCGCGGTGTTTAAAGATTTAACGAATTAACCTTATAAAATCGTAATCTTACCCCCACGGAAAGGCTAACAAGCAGCTTTCGTGGGGTTTGTTTGTGATGACTTAGGAAAAGTAGTTCAACAAACAGAACCGCTTATAGAATAAGAGAATTTAAACTGTTACACTGAAACTATGAATGATTATTCTGTCACTTAGCATGAGGCGTGTATCGTATTGTTAACAAGAAAACCGAATTGGTAACGCAATAAATTAATGTTATTTAATCTTATCTTTGCAACGGGGGTACTTATGAAAACTCACTATTATTTAGGGTGGTTTAACTCTTTTTTTCCAGAGAATCTGGTCAGAGTGTTACACGAGGATATAACTGATAGAAAATCGATTGTAATGATTAGCTCGAATCCTTATTTGTTAGAAGAGGATGGTGCTACTGAACGGTCGTGGCTAGACCAGGCTGGCATTACGTTTGATGAATATTATTTGATCAATTATAGCGTACATAAGGAAGATGCCCATAAGTTAATTCAAAATGCGTCAGTCATTTTCTTGTTAGGTGGAAATACGGTTAATCAAAATAATTTTTTGAATGATTATGAATTGTCGTATGTGATAAAAAAAAGCGGAGCCGTTGTGATGGGAGCAAGCGCGGGTGCCATCAATATGTCCGCTAAATGGCTATGTTCGAAAAAACTTGGATATAAAGTTGAAATAAACGCTCTTTATGACGGAGTAGGTCTAGACAATTTTTCCGTCCTGTCTCATTATGATCTTGAAAATAACATTGCTCTTGTTCAAAGCGAATTGTCCTCTTTATCGGAAGAAATGGATATTTATGCGTCGAATAAGGATTGCGCTGTACGGGTAAAGGGAAGCAAAATCGACATTTTCGGCAATGTATATGTAATGTCCCACTCAAAGATTCAGAAATTGGAAGAGACGCTCTAGTTGTGAAGGAGAACTATGCAAAATAGGATTGTTTCTTCGTTATCCCAAAATGTAATTTAATATTAATTTGAGGATGTGTGGATTTTATGACGAGAATTTGCTTAGTACGACACGGTGAAACGGATTGGAACGTTTTGGGTAAACTTCAAGGAAGAACAGATGTAGAGTTAAATAGTAATGGCGTAGAACAAGCAAAGGATTGTGGAAGGTTTTTAGCAGCTACGACATGGAATCTAATCATTACTAGTCCACTACAAAGGGCTAAAAAAACAGCAGAAATCATTCAAACTTACATAGATGTTCCACTAATTGAAATGCAAAATTTCGTTGAAAGAAGCTATGGAGATGGGGAAGGGATGAGCCCTGAGGAAAGGCTGTTGGCATTTCCGGATAATCAATATTCGAACGCAGAAGATCGAGCATCCTTAACCAATCGAGTAATGGCTGGTATTACCAAAATAAACGATGAGTATGAAGGGGGAAATGTAATACTTGTGGCTCATGGGGCAGTTATTAATTCAATCTTAGCAAGCATATCAAACGGTAGCATTGGCTCTGGAAAAACGCAGCTTCATAACGCTTGCATCAGTGAGCTTGAGTTTGATAAAGGTCAATGGCATATTAAAAATTTTAATAAAGTAGACCATTTCACTACCGTCGCATAAAATTTTACTGAATTTTCTGTTTTTTATTCTTCCTGTTT
>NZ_JBAFWZ010000017.1:0-62170 GCF_036662795.1 Lysinibacillus sp. 54212 | reverse complement strand
AAAAGTACCCTACAAGAGGACTTTTTTAAGTGTCCATCTTATAGGGTACATTTTAAAATCTGGTTGGGCTTTTTTTTTGTTTAGATAACTCCCGAGACCACTTTGAATTAGATAATAGAAACTTCCGTGTCGATAATAGAAAGTTTGGGCGAGATAATAGAAACTTCCGTGTCGATAATAGAAACTTCCGTGTCGATAATAGAAAGTTTCGGCATGATAATCGAAACATGCAGCGAGACCACACAATCCATCTTCAAATCCTCCCCATAAACCAAATTCAAAATATAAATTTGATTTTCCTCCGTATCTATGATAAATTATGAATGAACGTCATTCATTTTACGAATTGTTATTCTAATGTAATCGAATAGCAATTCTTCAACAATATTTAAGTAAATACGAGGAGGTTAAATATGAATAAGTCGTGGATGTATGTTGTGTTGACAAGTTTATGCGAATTATTATGGATTTTTGGTTTTAATGTTGCTAGTACATGGTGGCATTGGTCAATCATAATTCCAATCATTGCTGTAGATTTCTGGTTCCTGTCTAAAGCCTGTGAAGGTTTACCAACCGGTACAGTATATGCAATATTTGCAGCTGCCGGTACAGTTGGTACTGCATTAATGGATATTTTTATATTCAACGAGAGTTTCACTGCAATGAAAATTGTATTTATTAGTGTAATTGTTATTGGGGTTATGATGTTAAATATTGCAGATACAGTATCAGAACGAAAACTTCAAAAGGAGGCGGCATAATTGGGATGGCTATATGTATTTTTAGCAGCAATTTTAGAAACAATCGGCGTCATTGGCTTAAAGAAGTTTAGTACAACGAAAAATTTCATCAACGCCTTTATATTAATAGCTGGATTCAGTGGCGCATTTTACTTTTTATACTCTTCATTCGATTATTTACAAGTGAGTATTGCATATGCAGTTTGGATCGGTATAGGCACGACAGCAGCGGTCCTCATTAATATGCTGTTTTTTGGAGAATCAAAAAGCATGGGACGAATTGTCGCTGTTATCGTTATCGTCATCGGCGTTTCCGGCTTAAAATATGTATCGTAACAGATGAGAGAGCAAAGAATATTTTCTTGCTCTTTTTTCATTATTCGATCGGGGGGAAATAAGAATGAGACTTGCGTAGAAATCATCAAGCCTCGCCACTCCGCGTTTCGTGGACGAGCGCCAAGCCTCCTCTAATTTGTACAAGGGCAAATTCTACGGGATCTCGAGGGCAACACGATGTTGATCAAGAAGGCGTTATGACTGCCGTTTAGCTTTCGTCACAGGTAGTGATTTGCTGCTGTAGCCTCGCATTCGCGCAGATATTGTCACATTACTGACGATTTTAGCCTTCGTTCCTTTATCGCTATCCAGTAGAAGTCTATGTGGCGGTGCTTGCCTTAAAGTTGATCATTAATAAGTTCCCTTATTGAGTGTTCATTGTTGCTTGCAGTGCAGGTGCTCGACTCCTGCGGGAACAGCATGAGCCTTGAGACCCCGCAGGTAGCGAAGCGAACGAGGAGGCTCAAGCCATGCCCGCGGAAAGCGAGCGTCGGAACGGAAAGCAACAACTCGAAGCGAAAATCTAAGTCTCCAAGCTTTAAGAATATGTTTATTGTTCTTTCTTTCAATATTCGTTAAGATTAGAGTAAATATGAATGAGAATCATTCAATGAATATGGGGTGGTATTGCATTGGATAAAAAACAAAAAATTATTGAAGCAACAATCGAACAGTTTATGACAAAGGGTATTGAAAGCACGAAAATATCGGACATTGTAAAAGCAGCAGGCATAGCCCAAGGTACATTTTATTTATACTTTCCATCTAAATTTTCAGTAATGCCAGAAATCGCAAAGTTTGCTGTTGAAGAAATTATGAAAGGCATTCACTCAAGCGTCGATCTATCACAAGAATTTGATGATAAAATCGAACAACTTGTACAAGCTGTCTTTCGTATAACAGAGCAAAAAAAGGAATTATTTGCTGTGCTCTATGCCGGTTTAGCACAAAGTGAGCATTTAAAGCAATGGGAAGCAATCTATTCTCCATTCTATGACTGGGTGTATAACTTCTTAGAAGAGTCAGTACAAAAAGGAGAAATTCGACAAAACATCGATTGCGCACGTACATCCCGAATCTTAATTGGGCTAATTGAATCTACTGCAGAGCAATTATATTTGTATGATACGCCGACACAAGAAGAAATCGATGCTCAATACGCAGAACTAATACTATTTTCGAAAAGTGCATTAAAATAAAGCAGACAGGGAAAAAGTCCATAGCAACTCATATTGCGAGGTATTCAACGATGAGATCGTCGATACCTCGCTTTTTTTACTCTCCTGTTTGTTATTCCCCCAAAGCATCCCGCTCACATTTTTCGAACATCGCTTCAGTCTCCTAGGACAAACATGATGTTGCTTAGGAAAGCATTGTGACTGCAACTTCACTTCCATTACAGAAAAAAATGCTATTTCTAAAGAAAAATTTCCTTGTTGATGACATTAAAAAAGGTATTTGTTGATTGGAGTGGAGCCAGCGTGACTCCTAGGGGATTAGCGTCAGGGATGAGACCCCGCAACGTAGTGAGGAGGCTCATCGGACGCCCCCAGGAAAGCACGCTGGCGCAACGGAAATCAACCACCTCAATGTAAATAAATTTAGAGAAGAAAATGGTTTATTACTATAGTGAAACGGGAATGGTTTTATAAAATTTTAGTTTTTTCGAGATAAAAGTGTTGCTAATGAAGAAATTTATGTTAATATGAGTATATGAATGAAAGTCAGTCATTCTAGACTTACATAATTCTATAGCCAGGCTTCAATTGGTGACTGACAAAACCTACTATTTTTTTAAAAAATAATGACTGATAATCAGTCACAAGGAACTGGAGGAGTCGTATGTCAGAAGTCAAGTTGATTAGAAGGTTAACTGGTAAAGAGCTCGTCGTTTTTGGATTATCGTTAATGGCACCAATTACAATTTTCACAACATTTGGTATTGCTTCAGAGGTTACAGATAGTAGAGTACCACTAGCCTATATTTTTACGGCACTAGCTTTATCGTTAACGGGCTATTGCTATGCACAAATGGTTAAGGCGTTTCCGATTTCAGGGTCGGCATATACGTATGTACATCGATCAGTAAACTCTAAGGTTGGATTTCTAGTAGGGTGGGCACTGTTAACCAGCTATGCTTTACTGCCAATGGTAAACTATTTAGTAGCCGGTATTTTTTTACACTCAATCGTACCACAAATTCCTTATGGTTTTTGGATCATTCTACTAATCGTGTTGAATACCTTCATTAACATTAAAGGTACGAAAATGGCATCGTGGGTGAATACGCTATTATTAACATACTCGTTTTTAGTCGTAATTATTTTTTCTATATTAAGTATTAGATATGTTCTATTAGAAGAGCCCGTCTCGTCATTATTATCAGTAACACCATTTTTAGGAGCAGGCTTTGAGCTTACTGCAATTATGGCTGGTGCATCACTCCTATGTTTCTCTTACTTAGGTTTTGACTCGATTACGACGTTAGCTGAAGAGGTTATTGAACCAGAAAAAACGATTCCTAAAGCAATTTACGCTATCATTGGTATCGGGACATTTACATTTGTTGTTGTCTCTTATTTGGGTACACTTGTTCAACCGAATTATCAAAAATTCACAAATTTAGATTCGGCAGCAGTAGAGTTAGTTACAATGGTCGGTGGGAATTTATTTGTTTCATTTTTCTTAGCTGGAGCTTTAATCGGGTGCTTCGCGTCAGGTCTTGCATCACAGGCTAGTGCCTCCCGTGTGCTATACGCGATGGGCAGAGATAATATGCTTCCAAAGGTCTTTGCATCCTTAAGTCCGAAATATCAAACGCCAGTATTCAATTTATTATTGATCGCTGCGATTTCTCTATTATCTTTCGTTATGACATTAACATTAGCTACATCCTTCATTAACTTTGGTGCATTAATCGCATTTTTATTCGTTAATATATCAGTTATTTTCTATTACTTTATTAAAAATAAAAATCGTTCATTGTTATCGATCTTTCGTTATTTATTCATTCCGAGTCTAGGTTCTATTTTTATTATTTATTTATTGTTTAACCTAGATACGATTTCAATTGTATTTGGTATCGTATGGGGAGCCTTAGGTGTTTGCTATTTAATTTACCTAGTGAAATTTAAAGGGATGAAGCAAATAAATTTAGATTTTTCAGAGGAGGTTTAACCTATGCAACAAGTTTTAATGGGCAATAATGTATTTACAGGATTGGAAGATATACCAAGACAGGCTGCGATTTTAGTGGAGGATAATAAAATAGTAAAGGTTGGTACGAGTTTACAAGATTTAAAGCCGCTTCTTCATGATAATGTAACCGTATACAATTTTGAAGATAGCCTCATTATGCCTGGATTCCATGATTTTCATCTGCACTTATTTCCAGGAGCATTGCAATTAGAAAGTGTTGATTTGAGTGAGACAAAATCGGCAGAGGACGTAATCGACGTGTTGAAAAAAGAGTGGGATACTCATAAGAATAAAAAGTGGATTATTGGCTTTAGCTGGGATAATGGTGGCTGGGAAAATACAGCCTTACCAACAAAAGAAATGCTAGATAAGCATTTTCCGGATCATCCAATTGTACTCAATCATTTAGAATGTCATTATTGCTGGGTAAATAGTAAGGCGCTAGAATTAGCTGGCATTACTGAAGAAACGCCAAATCCCCAGTTTGGTGAAATTGTGAAGGATGAAAATGGAAAAGTAACAGGTATCTTAATGGAAAAGGCACAAAGCTTAGTTCAGGAATTAGCTTATAGCTTTACAAAAGATGAAAAACTGAATATGTTAAATAACTTTTTCCACTATACAGCACGTCACGGTATTACATCGATGAATGATATGTATGCTCCGTTTTCTGAATCCTTAGATGATTTCGACTTGCTGTATGAGCTTGAAGAAAGTCAGGAATTAAAGGCGAGAGTGCATTTACAGCCTAAAATGGAAGGGAACTTAGAGCATGCTAAGCTATTCCTAGAAAAATATAATCATCCTAAAGTAAAAATGAATGGTCTAAAGCAATTTATTGATGGAGTTATTACAGGTCATACAGCGTATATGCTAGAGGATTATGAGGATGTACCTCATCGTGGCCATACGACGTATCCGCTGCAGGAACTAGAGGATTGGATTGTCGAAGCTGACAAGGAAGGTTTCAGTGTTCGCTTACATGCAATAGGCGATGGAGCTGTAAAGTTCTCGCTAGATGCATTTGAGAAGGCTAGAAAGATTAATGGAAATCGGAATACTCGACATACGATTGAGCATATTGAAACGATTCGGGATGAGGATTTTAAGCGATTTAAAGAGCTTGATGTGATTGCATCCGTTCAGCCTTATCATTTAGCTGCTTTAGAACAAAAAGTATATCTTGAAAGACTTGGGGAGGAACGTTTTAAAAACACGTATTGCAGTAAATCATTTTTAAATGCGGGTGCTATTTTAGCCCTAGGTAGTGACTTCCCAGTTGTTCACATTTCACCGATGAGAGAAATCTTTCATGCTGTAACTCGTAAAGATAATACATTAATGAATAGCTGGAATGAGGAAGAAAAGCTAACGCTAGCAGAAACTCTAAAGGCATATACGTATGCGCCAGCCTTTGGATGCTTTAGAGAAAACGAGTTAGGCACATTAGAGGAGAATAAGCTAGCAGACATTATCGTTATTAACCAAAACTTATTCGAAAGCAGTCCTGAAGAGATTTTAGGGGCTAAGGTGGTGTTTACAATGTGTGATGGAAAAGTTGTCTATGAATTAGAGGGAGCAACAGTGTAACCTCCAGCAAACCTAGAGCGACAACGCAGCCCCAACCCCTAAGGTGGCTAAAAGTCGCAACATTTTTAATAAAGGAAGGCTTAATAAAAGTGAGTTCCCCATAACTCCCATACCTATAAACATAAAAATCAGCCCGTGCCATAACACAGGCTGATTTTTTAGGGGTTCATAGTTAGAAAGAGGTAAGTCCGGAAATCATTCGGGCTTACTTTTTTGTTCTTCAAGCAGAGACTTATCGACTATGCCTAGGAAAGAAATTCACCGTACAGAAATATAACTAATGAACCTATTCTATGTAAGTATATGATATACGTGGTGATATTAAGGGCAAAATATTATATATTTCCCTATAATCTATTAATTGTAAATCACTTTAATTGTGCTCTAAACATTCTTACATTATTATTATATTAGAAAAAGGAGGTACTTATTATGAAAAAATCTAAAAGTGTTGCTTTAAAGCTATCTTCTTTAATTATTGGGTTGTTTTTAATGTTATTTATTACCTATACATTGGTAACGAGTTATATTTTATACAATCAAAATATAGAGGATTCAGAGAATGCAACACTTCAAAATGCTGAATTATCTGCTGCAAAGATGAGCGAACGTTTTAAGAAATCAAATAATATCGTGCAGACCACTAAAAATATCGTGGAAACAATGCAACAGAACGGCGAGCTCTCAGGCGATGCTGTAGTAAGCATGCTCCAAAAGAATTTGGAGAAAAATGAGGATTTGCTAGGTGTTGCTGCGATCTTTGAAAAGGATACAGTAGTCCTTGATCAAAATATTGATAGCAATCTAATTGATAGTGAAAAACGTTTTATCCCTTATGTTTTCAAAAGCGAAGGTGAAATAATTACTACTTCGATCAAAGGGTATGAAGACCAGAACAATGCAGACTGGTATTGGGTGCCGAAAAATGAGGGTAGAGCAATATTAACTGAGCCTTATAACTATGAAGTGAATGGTGAAAAGATTTCAATGGCAACAATCGCAGTACCTCTAGAGGATTCATCAGGAGAATTCTTTGGTGTGTTAACGGCGACTCTAACTATAGATTTTTTAGAGGGGCTAGTGGATTCTATTGAACCAGATGGAGGATATGCCGGAATCATTACAGACAAAGGCATTTTGACAGCAAATAGTACTAATGAAAAGTTGAATGGGACAAATATGCAAGATGCCATTGACTGGACAAAGATTAAAAATTCCTTGGAAGATGGTAAACCAGATAGTGTTTATGTAGATTCGAAGCAATTAGGAGAACAATCATTCAATGCGTTTGCCCCTATGACACTAGGGGGTATAGACGACACATGGTCTGTGCAATTAGTATTACCAAAATCTAAAATTCTTGAAACATTTAATACGATTCTTGTATTAACCATCGTATCAGCAATTGTTATGATAGTTTTGATGGCAGTCGCAAGTGTATGGTTTATTTATAGGCAATTAAAACCATTACAGTACTTAAGAGAATCTATTGAAACTGCAGCTCAGGGTGATTTAACCCAAAAAGTAGATGAGACGTATATTAAAGCGGATGAAATTGGTTCAGTCTCATTGGCGTATAACAATATGCTAGATCAAATGAATAATGCGATACATACTGTTTACAAATCTGCTAATCTGCTTAATAAATCATCAAATCATGTTCATAATGCATTTAATGAAATTGTCGCATCTAGTCAGGAAGTTTCAGTAGCCATTAACGAAATTGCCCAAGGCGCTTCTAAGCAATCAGAAGATACGGAACAGACAAATTATCGCATGATTGATTTATCCGATAGAATGGATTCAATTACAAAACTATCGGCTCAGATGGAAGCGTTATCGCAACAAACGAAAGCTTCTACAGAAAAAGGGTTGAAAGAAGTAGAGAGTTTACGTGAACGCAATACCGAATCAAATGAAATGAATGAACGGATACAAAAGCAAATTGAATCACTCTCTTCCAACATTGCCAATATTAATGGAGTCATTACATCCATTAATGCTATTACAGAGCAAACTAACCTTCTTGCACTTAATGCAAGTATTGAAGCCGCTCGCGCTGGAGAACATGGGAAAGGTTTTGCGGTAGTAGCAGAGGAAGTTAGAAAGCTAGCGGAGCAATCGAGAAATGAAACTGAAGTAATTAAGACAACGGTAGATAGTATATTAAAGGATACAAGACAAACAGTATCAATTATTGAATCCAATGTAAGTTTAATGAAAGCCCAAAATGAATCAGTCCAAGGTACAGATGTAGCCTTTAAGGATAATAATGAGCTTACTAATTCTATTGCTGCTGCAATTCAAGAGCTACATTCTCAACTTACTAGTATGCTAGAGCATAAAAACCAAGCTTCAATGGCGATTCAAAGTATTTCAGCCATATCAGAAGAAACTGCTGCATCGGCTGAAGAGGTAAGCGCTTCGTCTATCGATCAGCAAGGAGAGCTAGAAAAAGTAGCAGAGTCTATCAGTCATATGAAAAATATCTCTGATGAGCTAGAAGAGGTTGTTCATCGATTTAAGCTTAATTAATTGTTTTAATATAGTTTTTTATAAAAAGGCTGCCCTTAAAGTCAGTTCACACTGAGTTTAGGAGGCAGTTATTTTATTTTTCCTTTTTTTATTTTTAGCATTGCCTAGCTCCTCGGTCGAAAACGAGAAAGAGCTTTTGAATCGGAACTAAACATAACGCTTTCATATTTTTTTATAACTTTGTACAAGCAGAACGTAGTTGTTCATAAAGTGGAGAGTCTTTCTTTCTCTACCAAATAAAGGCTAATGTTCTATAAAAATATGGCGGTTATTGACAAAAGTAACAACCTGTTGTTAAAATTGAGTTGTTTCTTTTGAGGGCTTAGTAATATTTTTGAAAAATAGGCTTTTAAAGAATGGCTTGGGGACAAGTGAGGTTTTCTAAATAAGGGGGATATAGAAATGGTAAAAATGAAGACGTTAGGAATCACTTTCGGGTTAGCATTTTCATTACTATTAACTGGTTGTGGTGATGAAAAGGATAATCAAAACAACGGGAAATCAACGGGAGATAGCTTAGGGGAGCAAATAGATTATAAAATTACAGGCATTGAACCAGGAGCAGGAATAACGGAACTTTCACGAAATACATTAGAGGAATATGATAACTTAAAAGGTTGGGAACTTGTAGAAAGTTCAACAGCGGGGATGTTAGGTTCATTAGAGCAGGCAATTAGAAATGAGGAACCTATTATCGTTACTGGGTGGACACCACACTGGAAGTTTTCGGAATATGATCTGAAATTTTTAGAAGATCCTAAAGGAACTTTAGGTGGAGAGGAAAATATTAATACGCTTGTGCGTAAAGGGTTTGAAACAGACTACCCTGATGCATATACAGTTTTAGATCGATTTTATTGGGAACCAGAAGATATGGAAGCTGTCATGCATGAGGCACAAGACAATTCTTTTGAGGAAGCAGCAATGAAATGGATCGAAGACAACCAGGATAGAGTAAATGAATGGACAGAAGGTATAGCAAAAGTAGATGGAAAAGAAATAGAAATCGTTTCAACGCCATGGGATACGGAAAGAGCTTCAAGTAGTGTAGCTGAGATTGTATTAGAGCAATTAGGTTACAATGTAACAGTGACACCAGTTGATCCTGCTATAATGTTCCAAGCAATCGCTACCGGTGAAGCTGATGCAACTTTAGCGCCTTGGTTACCATCAACACACCAATCTTTTTATGATAAACATAAGGAAGACGTAGTTGATTTAGGGGAAAACTTAAAAGGTACAAGGACTGGATTTGTTGTTCCAGCATATATGGACATCGACTCAATTGAGGATTTAAAGCCAAAAGAGTAATGATATTTGCTCACTGTGATGAGAAGGGGGAATTTCCTAATGAGGGAAGTTCCCCTTTTTAGCGGTATAAAGAAAGTGAAAATTTTGGAGTTTGAGCCTTGTATAGATCCGGCGCTTGTCGGGGCTAAACGGGGCGCTTGCGCTTTTCTAGGTGTCTAGCTCCAGCGCCCAGCCCCTCGAGGTCGCTTCATCCCCTCGGTCGAAAGCGGGAAAGCTGCTTTCGATTCGGGTCTTCCACCGCTTGTCAGGGCTAAACGGGACGCATCCGCTTTTCTTTCTCTTCCGTAAGATTTTTCAGGGCAGTACTGGGCACTAGGAATAAAATGTAAAACTGACCTAAAGTAAAAGCATACTTAATAACATCCCGATCACGATAGCGGAGATGGTTGAAACTAAGCCTGGGAGCATAAAGCTGTGATTTATAATGTACTTACCGATTCGCGTTGTGCCGGTACGATCAAAGTTAATGGCAGCAACAACGGTTGGGTAGTTTGGGATGAAGAAGTAACCGTTCACTGCAGGGAACATAGCAATTAATAATGCCGGGCTAATTCCAAGTGTTACACCAAGAGGCATGAGCGTTCGAACGGTAGCTGCCTGGCTGTATAGCAAAATCGATAGTATGAATAGGGCAATTGCGAATAACCACGGGGCTGCTGTGACGAGCCCAGAGATTGAACCCTTGATAAGCTCTGCATTTCCGTTAAAGAAGGTGTCTCCCATCCAGGCAATCCCGAAAATTGCCACTACTGCTGCTGCTCCAGCTTTAAACACACTTCCCCCAACAATTTCGTCCACATTTGCTTTACATAGAATGATAATGAGAGCGGCAATCGTAAGCATAACGATTTCAATCGTCACAGGCATCGACATCCTTGTAAATTCTCCATCAATCTCCCAGCCTGGACGTAGCCTTTCAAAAGAGCCGAGTACGACGACTAAAACGGCGGATAGAAGGAATAATACTACTGATAGCTTGGAACCCCGAGTAGCATTGAATTCTTTTTTATCTTGTTTTATGGGTGCTAGACCCTCTTCCAGGCGCTGCAAATAAATCGGATCCTCCGGTAGCTCCTTACCCTTTCTACTCACAGCAAAAGCAGCGATCATACAGCCGATAAAGGTAGAAGGAATGGCAATCATCATAATATCGAGCAGCGTAATTTGAAAATCAGCTAATAGGGCTAATAAGGCAACAGTCGCCGCTGAAATTGGGCTCGCTGTAATAGCTTGCTGTGAGGCAATGACGGCGATGGACATCGGTCTCTCAGGTCGAATGCCAGATTCTCGGGATACCTCCGCAATTACTGGTAGGATAGAGTAGGATACATGTCCGGTACCGGCGCAAAACGTAAAAGCATACGTAACAATTGGAGCGATAAACGTAATCCATTTAGGATTTTTTCTCAATGCCTTCTCTGCAAGATGCACGAGATACTCCATTCCTCCAGCGGCTTGAAGCGCACCTGCAGCTGTAATAACAGCTAAAATCATAAGCATTACATCGATTGGGGCGGATGTCGGCTCTAAACCGAATACAAAAACGAGGATGGCTAATCCAACCCCACCCATTACGCCGAGACCTAGTCCGCCAATTCTAGCCCCTAAGAAAATACAAAATAATAAAATCATAAACTGTATCCAAAACACACGTATTTCCTCCAATGAACTATGGTTAATTTCTTTCCGGTATGAGTTATTGCTAGGAATAGTAGTAAGAGAAGTGTGAGGAAGGATAAAAAGATAACGACCGTTAGTCATACTGTTTAACAATTAGCAGAAATAAGATTGTTATTCATTTCAGCAAGGACCTTAACACATCTCTTTTTTAGTTTGGGTAGGAATGCTCTAACTTATTCGTTTGGAGGAATAGGATGTATGGCGAGTGACTTGGAATTAGTTAACAGAGAAATAGCCATCTATCCTAAACGATTTTCGGATAGATGGCTATTCGCCTTATAAAATGGGTATAGAGCAACTTCAGTTTTTAGCAATCTGAATGGATTATTCAAAATCAATGTGTGCTCTCCTGTTTAGGGTATTATTGTATTTTACAGCTGTTGATAATAGCTTAGTGGCTGTGGCTTCCCTAAAAAATACCCTTGGAAACTTTCGCATCCTTTATTTTTTAAATAATCGTATTGATCCTTTGTTTCTACCCCTTCTGCCAGTACACTAAAGCCAAGCTCATGCGCCAATTGAATCGTACTATTAATAATGGCTTTGTTTGAAGGATGTATTAATAAATCTTTTACAAAGCTTTGATCAATTTTAATGCAATTAATTTGAAAATCCTTCAAGTATTTTAAACTCGAAAAGCCCGTACCATAATCATCTAATGCAACCTCCATCCCTAATAACCGAAGCTTAGCGATAATTTGAATCACATTATCTATATTTGTTGCAGCTACACTCTCTGTTATTTCCAATATAATATCATGCGGGTCCACCTTATATACTTCGCACAAAGAAATAAGATGGGTTGATAGGTTTGAATCAAAAAATTGCTTTAGAGAAAGGTTGAAAGCGACTTTTACTTTCATCCCAACAGCTTGTTGAAGCGAATGGAATTCTTGTAATACGAGCTCAAATAGTAAATAGCCTAAAGGAATGATTAAACCTGTGCGCTCCGCGATCGGGATAAATTCCCCAGGAGAAATCACACCTTTTATTGGATCATGCCATCGAACAAGCGATTCAAAACTCGTCAATTCGCCTCTATTGTTGTATTGCGGTTGATAAACCATCGTAAAGCGTCGCTGCTGTATTGCCTCATATAATAAATTTTTCAGCTCTAAACGTCGATTCGTATCTTCAATGATCGATTCATTGAAGAAAATAGATGTATTTTTACCTTTGATTTTAGCTAGCTGTAAGGCCCGAGCTGCATGTTGAAAGAGCTCCTCATAGCATGTTGCATAGGTAGGGTAATGAACAGCCCCAATAGAAATAGTAATATAATAATCAATATCTAAATATGTGATGGGATTCTCGAATAGTTTAAATATCTTTTGAATTACGGGCTGTGCCGATCCAGCCTCTCCTAAAACAACTAGTGCAAATTCATCACCATACGTTTTAGCTAGTATGCTTCGTTCGTCTTTTACGAATTCAGCTAATCTTTCACCAATCGAATGCAATATATGATCAGCTTCGAAATTGCCTAAACTCTCATTAAAACTTTTAAAATCATCCACATTGATAAAAAGTAAGGTCATTTCTTCATTCGTACGAATAAGCTTTTCGATAGAAGTCTTTAATGAATATGTATTCGGTAAACCTGTGATCGAATCGATAACAAGCTGCTGTTGAATTTTATGTTCTAGTAATTTTCGTTCTGTAATGTCGTGGCGAATGGAGACGTATTGATACGGCTGTCCCTGAGCATTAAGAAAAGGAATAATATATGTATCCACCCAGTAAATTGTCCCGTCTTTTGCTTTATTTTGAATTTCACCTCTCCATGTTTGCCCTAAGGAAATGGTTTGCCACAAACCTTTGAAAAACTCGGGCTCATGATAACCTGAATTTACTATTTTATGTGTTTTTCCAATTAATTCTTCTGAACTATATTTTGAAATTTCGCAAAATTTAGCGTTGGCATAGATAATTTTACCTTTCGTGTCTGTTATGGCTAATATTGTAGTAGCATTTAATGCATCTTCAATATCGTATAATTCTTTTAGCTTACTTAACAAAGGGGAATCCCTCCAACTAGTTTGTGTTTTACTTCTGACTAATAGTCTGAAAAGTTATATTATTTACTAGAATCATAAATACTCTTAATATTTTAACAAAAAATTTACAATTCATGTTGAAATGTAATAAATAACATGTTTCTAGCACTTTGAATAAAATTAATTGTAATTTTTCAGTACCATTTTGAATTTTTACGAGTAAGAAAGTATTTTGAAGTAATAGATATTACCAAATGGAAGGAACATTTTCCACAAATTAAAATAAATGAAATATAAGATCTATACAGTATTTAACTGTTGAAATTATTCTCGGGTTAGATGCTTGTTTCCATAAATGGTCATCAAGATGCTTTAGAAAAAATGAGTAAGAAGGAATGAGGCCAAAATTCTTTATCGTTCGTCCTAGTACTATTGGAAATTTTATAATAGTCAAAATATATACGAAATTTATTGTATGATATTTTATAACGTATTGGTAAAATGTGTATATAGGAGGTGAGTGATATGTATTCAACTGGTGAAAAGCCTGGAATAGGTACATATAAACTTACTTCATGTGGACAATTGGTTAGACTAGACGATAATGAAGATCGTTTACCACCATGTCCTAAATGTGAAGGAACAACATATGTTAAAGTTTAAATGTTGTTGCTTAATGGCTTAGTATTAAGGGGTGAAGGAGGGGCTCTGAAAGTTTGTACTTTCAAGCCCCCCTTTTTTAGTAGTTATTGTCCTGTTAGTTAATACATAAACACAACGTAAAAATCTCCTTCATTCGAACAAACTATTTCTCCAATGCTACTATTTTCTTTCTTTTATTAATAGCGGTAGCTAGTAAAATCATCGTGAGCAGTGCGATCACCGCAAATATCGTGGCACCAATGAAGGCAACGTTAATACCATGTAATAAGCCATCCAACTTAATGCTATTTAGCTGTTCAAGACTAGGGGCTCCATTAGCTGTTTTTGCCGTCTCCTCTGTCACATATATACCTGAGCTCATCGACATAAATGAAGTCATGACAGCTGTTCCAATGGCTCCTGAAATCGCTAGCATAGTATTTTGCATAGCTGTACCGTCTCCGTATAGCTTACTCGGTAAAGCGTTCAATCCTGCTGTTGACAATGGCATCGTTAAAAATGAAAGCCCGACTGATCGTACTAAATAGACTAGGGATAAGATAATGATTCCAGAGGTATAGGCTAAATTAGTATAGTAAGCAGTCGTCACAAAGAGCAGGAACGTACCGATTAATCCTATCCACTTCATACCGTATCGATCATACATTTTCCCTGCAATGGGGGACATAATCGCCATTGCTATGCTTCCTGGTAAAAGAAATAAGCCTGATTCCAACGCAGTTAGTCCACGGTTTGACTGTAAATAAATAGGAATTAAAATCATGGCCGAATACGAAACCCCATTAACAAAAAATGTAATAATGATTGAGTATGTGTACTCAATAGACTTGAAAATTCTTAAATCGATAAGCGGGTGAGCCGTTTTTAGCTGACGGATTGTAAATAAAGTAAGTGATACAACCCCGACTGTTAATGTAGTTAGTACAGTTATACTTCCCCAACCAGCCTTGCCGGCAATCCCAAAACCATACAATATGCCACCGAAGCCAAATGTTGAAAGAATAACGCCTAAAACATCCAGCTTTGCAGCACGTGGTTCAGAAACATTTTTCAAAATAAAGAAAGAAGCAATTAATGCTGTTAGTGAGAATGGCAAAATAGCAAAAAAGATATAGCGCCAAGATAAAGTCGTGATTAATAAGCCTGAAAGAGTTGGCCCAACCGCAGGCGCGAACATAATAGCTACGCCAACAATTCCCATGGCTGCTCCTCGCTTTTCAATTGGAAATAGCTTGAACACGACGTTGATCAATAGCGGCATAACAATTCCGGCACCAAGAGCTTGCACAACACGGCCTGCTAAAAGGAAGGAAAAGCTTGGTGCTAAGCCACATAGAACAGTTCCTAAGGAAAATACAATCATTGCTGTAAAAAAGAGCTGACGTGTTGAAAAGCGAGCCATTAAAAATGCCGTAACGGGAATAGAAACCCCATTTACTAGCATATATAAAGTGATCAACCATTGAGCAGTTGAATTAGAAACGTCCAATTCTGTTGTTAATGTCGGTAACGCCACATTCAATACGGTTTGATTTAAAATTGCTGCCACTGCACCTATTAGTAAAATGGCTAATATAGGACCTGTCTTTATATCGCTTTGTTGGGTATTCAATCATTTTACCTTCCCTTCATTATTTAAAATGGGTTTTACTTAGTATGCTAACTAAATAAGCAGATTTGATTTATTAGTGAAAATTAAAAATTTATTCGCTTAAGTTGGTGTCAATCTGCTGTAACAGACGTTTGAGTGTTAGCTGGTCTTCTTTACTAATGCCCTTTAACATTCTCTCCTGGTGCTTTTCCCAAATTTCATCGAGTGGGCCTTTAATTGTACGACCTTCCTCTGTTAAAAAAACACGGGTCACTCGAGCATCTAAGACATCTTTTTTTCTTGTTAAAAGACCATATGCTTCTAGCTTTTTCACCATATTTGTTAGTGTTGGCGGCTCACAGCCCATTCGATCACATAACTCGGTTTGTGTAGCACCATCCCCATTCCATAGTTGCCATAGCAAATGATCTTGACCTACATAAATATCTAATGCTCGTAGTGCATCTGCATAATCCTTTCGCATTTTGGCAGAAGTTCTTGTGAAAAGAATACGAATGTCTGCTTTTAACAAATTTATCATTCCCATCTTAAAGTAATTAGCCTGCTAACTATATTAGAAACGGATGGATTTGTCAAATATGGTAGTTAGAGTAGGGAGCTTAAATCTGTGTAAGCTTTCTTGGAATCGAATTTTTAATAGAGTTCATCTATATCAGTCTTACATATTTATTTGTTCTTTGCTGCTCCGAAAATCACCTTCCTAATAAATGTCGGGAATAGAATTTCTGTTTTAAAACATAATTATTCTCTTTTGTAATTCTTTTCTGTTCCAATTGACGTTAACGTAAATGTTATAATTTTCTGAGAAAGGGGGGGTGGTGATGAAGTCCATAAAGCAGCTTTCAAAGGAGTACAATTTATCGACTCGAACATTACGGTATTACGAGGAGATGGGGATTTTACAGCCGACTCGACCCTCTAATGGGATGCGCCACTATCCTAAACGGGAGGAGGCGAAGATAAAACTTATATTAAGAGGAAAGAAGTACGGTTTTTCGCTTGAGGAAATTAAAGAAATGATCCTACTGTTTGATAAGGACAGGACCGGCGTGAAGCAGCTAGAGCGAACGATTGAATATGGAGATCAAAAATTAGCAGAAATCGATGAAAAAATTCAAGAGCTTTATGAAATACGTGAGGAGATTGATCGGACAGCCAATATGTTTCGCCAAAAATTATCTCAATTATTGGAGGTTGGAGAATGAATATTTCAAATTTGTTAGCACGGGGCGCAAGAAAATATCCAAAGAATATTGCTGTTATTAGTATGGGGAAGGAAACTTCTTATGAAAGCTTAGAGAATCTTGTAAATCGAGTTGCCAATAGATTAATAGATACAGGGATCCAAAAAGGGGATAAAATCGGGATTTACATGCCGAATGTGTTAGAGTTCGTCGTCATGTATTTTGCGATTCAACGTGTAGGAGCGGTTGTTGTCCCAATCAATGCGAAATTTGTAAGGAAGGAAATAGAGTATGTGCTAGAGCATAGTGATGCGAAGGCGATCTTTGCACATGAGCTCCTCTTCTCACAGGCAGCAGACATTAAATTTGACGGCTTAAAAGTAAAAACAGGCGAGGCTACTAGAGAGTGGTTTAGCTTGGAGGAGTTTATCGATGAAAGCTCCGCTGACGAAATCCGCTGTCAGTTAAAGGAGGACGATGATTCGACGCTGCTGTATACATCTGGGACGACAGGTAATCCGAAGGGCGTGTTATTGACGAATCGGAATGTACTAGCAGTCTCTCATATGATTGCGATTGAAATGGAAGTGAAGCCTGAGAGTCGTCTTCTCATCATGATGCCGCTCACGCATTCAGCGCCACTTAATTTATTTTTAGTCACTGCTTTTTTAGTTGGAGCAACGGCAGTATGTACACCAACCTTCACACCTGATTTGCTGATCGATACGGTAGAAAAGTATAAAACGACACACTTCTTCGGTGCACCGGTCGCTTATTTACTGACAGCAGGCTCACCTCGAATTGCAGCAGCTGACCTATCATCGATGAAATGGTGGGTTTACGGAGGAGCACCTTTATCAAAGGGGGAGGTACTCCACGTTCAAAAGCAATTCCAAACAGATCGTCTCGTTTGTGTGTATGGTTTAACGGAGGCGGGGCCAAGTGGTGCCATCCTGCATGCGGAGGATCATCCAGAGCGAGCAGGCAGTATCGGAAAACGAGCGCCATTTGGAACGGAGATTCGCATTATAAATGAAACGGGCGAGGATGTGCTGCCAGGTGAAATCGGAGAAATTATTTTATACGGTGAAGGGAACATGAAGGAATATTATAAAAATCCTGAGGAGACGAGTAAAATTTTTCATCATGGCTGGGTAAGGTCCGGCGATTTAGCGCGAGTAGATGAGGCTGGCTATATGTATATTGTTGATCGAAAAAAAGATGTCATTATTTCTGGTGGAGTGAATATTTATCCAAAGGAAATTGAGGATGTGATCCTGGGGCATGAGGCAATATTTGAGGTTGCGGTAATCGGAGTCCCACATGCCGAATGGGGAGAAACGGTAAAGGCTGTTTTTGTAGCAAAAGAGCCAGTGCTAATAGATGACCTGAAGAGCATGCTAGAAAAGGAGCTTGCAAGCTTTAAGATTCCTCGTTTGTTCGAACAGGTAGAGGAGCTTCCACGCAACGCATCAGGCAAAATTTTAAAACAAAGGCTGAGAGGTGTAATGGATGAAAGTACTAGAGAATAAACAATCCAAGCGTAGCAACTTTTATGAGGGGGATCGAACACTACAGCAGATCCTACAAGACAAATTACCAGATTCTTTTTTGAAGTATGCAGATGAGCACTTAAGTGATTTTGGTGCACTATGTGCTGGACAGATCGATGCACGGGCAAAGGTAACAGACCGTGAAGGCGAGCCTCGTTTACAGCGGTATAATGCTTACGGTGAAGAAGTAAGTGAGGTTATCGTAAATGAAGGCTACAAGAGAACCGTTGCAGAAACGTATGCAACAGGAATTGTTGGGTATGTGCATAAGCCGATCCCAGAATTAAACGAACGAGGAAACTATGTGTATAGCTTTGCCCAAGGTTATTTGCTTTCGCAGGCAGAGCCAGGGTTCTATTGTCCGGTGACATTATCGATGGCTACTGCCTATTTAATAGACCACTATGGAGATGAGGAAGTGAAGAAGCGATTCCTTCCGCATGTTTGTGCTACAGGAGATGAAGAGTTATATGAGGGCGCTACGTTTTTAACCGAAAGACAGGGTGGCTCAGATGTTGGGGCTAATGTTGTTGAGGCGCGTTATGAAGCTGGTAGTTGGCGCCTTTACGGTGAAAAATACTTCGCCTCGAATGCTGGTATGTGTGGTGTAGCGATGGTGCTCGCTCGACAGACCGATGCACCTCAAGGCTCGAAAGGGTTAACCCTATTTGCAGTCCCTTGGCGTCACGAGGATGGTACATTAAACGGCATTCATATTCGTCGCCTAAAGGATAAACTCGGTGTTCGTGCAGTGCCTTCAGGTGAGGTAGTCTTTGACGGGGCAGAGGCGTTCGTCGTTGGCGATCCCTCTAAAGGTATCTATTACATGCTAGAGGCATTAAATCTATCTCGTATTTGTAATGCGGCTGCTTCTCTTGGCATTATGAAAAGAGCGTATGAGGAGGCGAAAGATTACACAGAGGGGCGTATTGCCTTTGGTCAAACACTAACTCAGTATCCGATGGTCCAGGAATCATTAAGTACGCTGCAAGCAAAATGGCATGCCTCACTCGTTACTTTATTTGATTTAATCGAGCGATGGGACCGAGTTACAGAGGGAAAGGCAACAGTCGAGGAGCAGGCTTTAGTTCGACTATTAATCGCCCTTGTTAAAAAAGAAACGGCTGAAGCCTCTATTCATTTTGCTCATGAGGCAATCGAGCTTCACGGTGGCAACGGTTATATAGAGGATTTTGTGACACCTCGTTTACTTCGAGATGCTCAAGTATTAACGGTTTGGGAGGGCACGGCGAATATTTTAGCACATGAGCTCCTCCGCCTTGTTCAGAAAAATGCCCATAAGGTTCTACTAAATGTTTTACAGCGCACGAAGCATCCGTATTTACAGCAGCGGCTAGCGATATTAGAGGGACAACTTTCGCAATTTACGAAGCTAGGTCCTGATGAGCAAACGCTAGAAGCGAAGCCCCTAATGAAGGAAATGGCTCAGCTGTATGAAGCGGTAATTGCAGTAGAGCATGGCGAGAAATTCGGTGAACGCGAGAAAATGCTAGCTGAGATTTATATTGAACAAACATGGCAGCAACGTGTTTTCGGTGAGGCTCCACTAGCAGTAAAGTATTATGAAAAGCTAGATTAAGTTCATTAAACCATTGTGGACCGTTTTTTATTCTCAAAAAAATGTATATAAACTAGCAAGCCCCGCCACTCCGCTTTTCGTGGGCGAGCGCCGAAGCTTCTCGAATTTGCAAGAGTGCAAATCCTGTGGGGTCTCGCCTGTCTCGCTATCCCACAGAAGTCTACGTGGCGGGGCTTGCCTTCTATTTTGAAGATGGGTATCAATATTGTTATTACTTTGATTTTTGAGAAAATTTGAAATAACCTATGCTATAATAAAAGCTATTATTCTATAAGTCATCGAGGGATTGCCTATGAAAAGACGCTCATTGAATTTTCGTTTTTTTAAATATAATATATTTTTAGCAGTGACTGTCGCCTTAATTATTTTGATTTCTACTTATTTTATTATGGGTGAAATGGTCGAGCATGAAATTGGTGAGCGGGCTTTAAGTGTTGCCAAAATCACTTCAAAACATCCAGATGTGATAGAAGGATTAAAAAAACCAGGAACAACAGAAGAGCTACAAGGATTAGCTCTAGAGATTCAAAAAAACGTTGGGGCAGAATATGTTGTAATTGGAGATGAAAATGGTATTCGATATGCCCACCCGGTAAAGGATCGATTAGGCAAAAAAATGGTTGGGGATGACAACTATCGAGCGCTAGTCAAAGGAGAGGCGTATATTTCCACTGCAAAGGGTACTTTAGGGAAGGCATTACGTGGAAAAGCACCTGTAAAAGATGAAGCAGGAAGAATTATCGGTGTAGTATCGGTAGGTTTTTTATACGAAGATATTTTTTCTACAAATATAGACTATGGTCGCTATTTACTCGTGCTATTTATAATTACTGTAGCGCTCTCCATCATCATTTCCACATACCTATCGAATAAAATAAAGAAGCAGCTATTAAATTACGAGCCTCAGGAAATTGTAAAAATCTTAACCGAGCGAAATGCTATTTTAGAGTCAATTCGTGAAGGAATCATTATGGTAGATGATAAGGGGACAATCACATTAAGCAATCATTCTGCCAATGCGATATTAAATAGTGAAAATTCGGTCGTCGGAAAAAATATCCGTACAGTCATTCCAAATACTAGACTCATTAAAGTTATGGAATCTGGGCATGAGCAGCTAGACCGTGTGATGACGATTAACGGAATAAAAACGTTAGTCAACAGAGTACCGATTATTAATGAAGGAAAAGTGACTGGAGCGGTTTCAAGCTTTAGACCGTTTGAAGAAATCGACTTAGTAGCAAACGAGTTATCACAAGTAAAGCAATATATTGAATCCTTGCGTGCCCAAACACATGAATATAATAATTTTTTGTATACCATTTCAGGCTTACTTCAGTTAAAGGAATATGAGGAAGCATTAAGCTTAATTCATTCAGAGCGTTTAGGAAACCATGCGTTAATATCGTTTATTAATGAACTGATTAAGGATACGTTTATTAGCGGTCTAATGATCGGGTTTTATAATCGAGCAAAGGAGCTCAAGGTTAAGCTTATTTTAGATGAGGATAGCTATTGTGGCAAGCTAGGGCAGCACCTTGAAAAGCATTTGTTAATATCAGTTTTAGGTAATTTGGTTACGAATGCATTCGATGCTGTTGAAGATTTAGATGAGGAAGAGCGAATTGTTCGTATATACATTTATGAGCATGATAAAGAGGTAATATGTGAAATAGAGGACTCTGGAAGTGGTATTGAGCAAAATCAAATAAATAGTATATTTAATTTAAAGCACTCCACAAAGGATAACGAAAACAGGGGTTATGGATTATATATCGTAAACGAAAATTTAAAAAAATTAAATGGCTCAATTGCCATTGAAAACGGGGAATTAGGGGGAGCACTATTTATTGTTTCTATTCCTAAAGAGGGGTAAATGGTATGGAAAAAAATATAGAAGTGTTAATTGTGGAAGATGATACACGTATTGCAAAAATTCATGAAAAGTTTCTTGAACAAATTGAAGGATTTAAAACAATCGGAATGTCACACACAATTGAAGAAGCGAAAATTTGGCTAGATACTTTGAAGCCTGATTTAATCTTATTAGATATCTATTTTCCAGATAAATTAGGTACGGAGCTTATTGATTATATCAAGCAATCTAGCATAGAAACGGATATTATTTTGATTACAGCGGCTGCAGAAGTAGAAATTGTAAAGAAAGCGTATTCGAGTGGTGTTGTCGATTTTTTATTAAAACCGCTAACTCTGCAGCGATTTATTGATTGTATGCAAAAATATAAAGAGAAAAAGGCAATATTAAGTGCCTCTGAAAGATTAGATAGCAATGAAATTCAACGCTTATGGAACAATTTTTCTGTTAATGATGAGCAGTCGAGAGAAAGCAATCCAAAGGGCATTGATGCGATTACGAAAAATAAAGTTATTAACTTCCTTACTACTTGTAATGATGGAATAACGGCTGAAGGTTTGGGTAAAGAGCTCGGCATCAGTCGTACAACAGCCCGTCGTTATTTAGAGCATTTAATGGAAGAAAAAATTATTTACGTAGAGCATATATACGGCACTGTAGGTCGACCAGAAAGACGATATTTTATTAATTAAATAGGAAGAAAAAGAGTACGTAAAGACATTTACGTGCTTTTTTTGTGCAAAAAAAATCAGTCGTGAACAGTATGAACAAAATGAATAATATAAAACTTAAAAACAATATTTCCGAAATATATAAATCTTTCAAAAAATGTATTTAAATAAAGACAGCGCTTACAAATAGGCGCGGAATCGGGAGGGGGATTTATTCATGTCAATGCGAAAAAAGCTACTTACACTGTTTTCTGCAGCAACGCTATCATTAGCTTTAGCGGCTTGTAGCGATGGCGGAGAAAAGTCAGATGGGGGTAAGAGCAGTACAGAGGAGTATCCAAAAAATAACCTAACAATCGTAGCGCCATCTGGAGCAGGTGGAGGCTGGGATTTAACAGCTCGTTCAATCGGAAAAACGATGAACGAAACAGGTTTAATTGACAAGGCAATTACAATTGAAAACAAACCAGGTGGGGGCGGAGCTGTATTTATGGCAACTTTCGCTACTAAGGAAGCGAAAAATGATCATATGCTAATGGTCAAATCGCCACCAATCCTCATTAATAATTTAAAAGCGGAAGGAAACAGCCCTTACGGATATAAGGACACAACACCACTTGCGCAATTAACAAAAGACTTTGGTGCAATCGTTGTACGTGCAGATTCTCCGTATAAAAGCTTATCGGAGCTATTAGATGCAATTAAAGCGGATCCAAAAGCAATTACAATGGCTGGTGGTTCAGCACCAGGTTCAATGGACCACTTAATTACGATACTACCAGCATTTGAATATGGTATTGATCCGAAATCGGTAAAATATGTTTCTTATGATGGTGGCGGTGAAGCAATGGCAGCGCTACTAGGTAATAATGCAGATGCAATTGGAACAGATATTTCAACTGTTACTTCATATGTAAAGAGTGGCGATGTTCGCGTATTAGCAGTAACATCTCCAGAAAAAGTGGCAATTGAAGGCTTAGAGGATATTCCAACTCTATACGATTTAGGAATCGAGACGGAATTTACAATTTGGCGCGGTATTTTCGGTCCAAAAGACATGTCAGAGACGGCTAAAAAATATTGGGTCGAAAAGTTAACAGCTCTAAATGAAAAAGAAGAATGGGCAGAAGAATTAAAGCGTAACGGCTGGGAGCAAGACTTCCGTGTAGGTGACGATTTCACTACATTCCTTGAAGAGCAAGAAGGAACAATTACAGAAATCTTAACGGCGTTAGGCATGCAAAAGTAATAGAGTAGATGCGAGCACAATGAGTTGCTCGCATCTCCTTTTAGGAGGTGGAACAACGATGAACTTAAAATTCGATCGAATGGCAAGTGTTGTATTTCTTGCACTAGGTATTCTTGTTGTTATCGAATCACAGAAAATTTCAGATAGTGCATATGGCTCGCAAATTGGTCCTAGTACCTTTCCGCTAGGCTTGGGCATAATTCTTATTGGATTGAGTGTTCTTTTGTTTATTGAAACGATTAGGCATAAGGCTACTTATAAAATTGTCGGTGAGGAAGAAGATATAAAATCTCCTAATTACAAGCGATTTTTTATCATTTTTCTTGCAGCCTTAGGATATGTTCTTCTATTAGAAAAACTAGGGTATTTAATTACTACATTTGCGTTCCTACTTATTGGATTCCAAACGCTCGAAAGAGGAAAATGGATTCCTTCTATTATTATTGCAGCAGCCTTTTCAGGAATAATTTATTACGGCTTTGTAAACGTATTAGGCGGATCCTTACCAGGGTTACCAATATAGTAGAAAGGGGGATATTGGATTGGAAACTATACGATATTTAATGGACGGCTTTGCGGTAGCATTTCAATGGCATAATATTTTATTTGCTCTATTAGGGGTTATCATTGGTACTGCAGTTGGCGTTTTACCGGGTATCGGACCGATGAGTGGGGTAGCGTTATTAATTCCTGTTACAGCTACATTAACATCTGGTTTACCTTTAGAAATGGCTGCAACTAGCTCAATCATCTTACTAGCAGGAGTCTACTACGGTGCAATGTATGGTGGATCTACAACATCCATTTTATTAAATACGCCAGGGGAATCTTCCTCTGTTGTTACAACGTTAGATGGTTATCAAATGGCACGTCAAGGTAGAGCAGGTGCGGCGCTGTCCATAGCGGCAATCGGCTCCTTCGTTGCAGGGATTGTCTCGTTAGTCGGATTAATTTTATTAGCTCGCCCCCTATCGAAGGTTGCCATTAATTTTGGACCTGCCGAGTATTTTTCATTAATGCTACTAGGCTTAGCAGCAGTAAGTGGATTAGCTGGTAAGTCGATTACGAAAGCATTGATTATGACCGTGCTAGGTTTATTACTAGGATCGATTGGGATTGATGCTGTTTCGGGTATTGCCCGATTTACGTATGATCAACCGGTTCTGTTTAGTGGAATCGAGTTTCTAACAATCGCAGTGGGGTTATTTGCCTTAGGAGAAGTATTTAAAACGATTTTCGAGAAAGACGGCAATGACGAGCCGATTGCAAAAATTAACAGAATCCTACCAACAAAGCAGGATTTTAAGGATAGTGCAGGTCCGATTGGTCGTGGATCTATTCTTGGCTTCTTCCTAGGTGTATTACCTGGTGCAGGGGCGACACTAGCATCATTCTTTGCTTATATTACGGAGAAAAAAATTAGTAAAAATCAGGATTCCTTTGGTAAAGGAAATATTGCGGGGGTGGCTTCGCCAGAATCTGCAAACAACGCAGCTTCAGGTGGTGCGATGATTCCCTTGCTAACATTAGGTATTCCCGGCTCTGGTACAACAGCTATTTTAATGGGTGCCTTTATTATGTACAACATTCAGCCAGGTCCGTTATTATTCGAGGAGCATCCACAGGTTGCTTGGGGATTAATTGCAAGTATGTTCTTAGGTAATTTAATGTTATTAGTATTAAATATGCCTTTAGTGCGTGTATTCGCAAAAATTATTCAAACACCGAAGAAATACTTGCTACCAATCATTATTGCCATTTCAATCTTTGGGGTTTATGCAGTTCAGTATACGACATTTGATTTGTTCTTATTATTAGGCTGTGGGGTTTTAGGGTATTATTTTGCTAAAAATGACTTCCCAGTGGCACCGCTTGTATTAGCATTAGTGCTAGGACCGATGATTGAAAATAATATGCGTCGTGCATTAACAATTTCAAACGGTGATTATGGCATTTTTGTACAGAAACCATTATCCTTAGTATTTTTAATCGTAGCTCTTCTATGGATTCTTATTCCGTTACTTTTAAAATTACGTGGAAAAAACGTAATTATCAATGAAGAAGGATAAAAGGTACTTGTAAATCATAAACATACTCATTTCATTATGAAATGAGTATGTTTATTTATATTATGAATATATTTATGAATGGAATTGGAGTATTTTCAAAAGGGACTCATTATTTAATCTATTGAAAGTCTATCGGATTCTAAGTGAAAAAAAGCTTACTTTAACCGATTAATTTGCTCAACAAGCTGCTGCATCGAATGCGGGAAGGAGGCGTTTTTCCATGCGGGATTCGATTCTTGAAGTAGCTCTGCCACGGCAACTAGCCAAGGCTTTTCAATATGAGCCTTTTGAAGCAACTCGCTATTTGAAAATAATGCTTCTCGTTCCCCAGTATACAGCAGCTCGCCTTTATGAAGCACAATAAAATACTCTGCCCACTCATACACAAGGTTGATTTGATGTGTAGCATATAAAAAAGTCCGCTCATTCGTATCGAGCTGCTGCAAGTAGTTAGTAAGCTGTGTGGCAAAGTAGTAATCAAGACTACTCGTTGGCTCATCTAAAATCAAAACATTTGGCTCCATAGCATAAACCCCAGCAATCGTTACTCGCTTTTTTTGCCCACCACTTAAAAAATGAATAGGCCGATCCTCAAGTTCCTCAAGCTCGGTAAGGGCAATCGCTTTATTCACCTGCTCATTTACCTTTTCTATTGACAGATCTAAATTAAGTGGTCCATATAAAATATCCTGTTTTACAGTTGAAGCAAATAATTGATTGTCAGCTTCCTGAAAAATTAGTCCTACATTTTGACGTAGATTTTTCATTGCCTTTTTCGTATATTGAACAGGCTCTCCCTGAAAATAAATCTTGCCACTTGTCGGTTTTTCTAGGCCCATTAACAGTTTAAATAGCGTCGATTTTCCTGAGCCATTTTCTCCTAGAATGGCTATTTTTTTGCCTCGAGGAATCGTCAAGGAGATACTGTCAATTGCCTTCGTACCATCCGCATATTGAAAAGATACAGAATCAAATTCAAAATAAGGTGTTGTCATTGGGTCTTTCCCCTTTCTTACAAGACTAAAAGCACTGCACTAAGCAAAAAGTACATCGTAAATAGTAGCGTCAGCCTTGGTAGCCATTTTCTTCTCTTCAAGAATGCTTGAGGAATAGTAAATTGTTCGATATTTCGAGCCTTCATGGCGTGTGTCATCGTCCCGTAACGTAAAAACATCGATTTAAACAGAGAACTAATCATTAGGCTTAGTGAAGAAAAGCTAGATTTATAGCTTTTATAGCCTAATCGTGCCTGCTGTGCTGTATAGAGCTGTTCGTATGTTTGAAGAAATAGGAAGATAAAACGGTAAATTAATTCAATCAATTCTACTATAACGACTGGTACCTTGCCTTTAAGTAATATTGGGCTAATCTCATAAATAGGCGTTGTTAAAATTAAAAAATATAAACAGCCTGTCGCGCTAAATGCTACTAAAAATATGTTTAGTGCACGTGAAAGATCATTGGGCAAAATATAAAGGGACAATTGAGCGAGTGAAGCATCCCACACAGCATGAGCGGGGATTGGACCATTCCATGCTATCGAAATAACAATCGTCACTATACCGGCTAGGCTAAATCCAAGCGGTGCAAGCATTAATATGGCGTAGGATTTCCAAGGGATTTTTGCATAGAAAACAATGACACTACTCATAAAAAGTAGTGTCCAAAGGGCAATCTCATTATTTCTGGAAATCGTAACTGCAAGTAATGCACTTATTGCAAAGAGAAGCTTTTGACTAGCGGCAACCCTTCTCAGTGCGTTATGGTGTGAAAGAAAATCAATGTTTAGCATGCTGTTTTGATGAGTTTTTCGAGTGTTTACCACGAGTATACCCAATGAAATAGCCGATAATTATTGAGCCGATGACCGCTTGTAGCACAAATAATAAGCTTTCAATTTCCCCACTTGGAGGCTCCCAAATCGCATTAAACCAAGGCTCATAATCATTAGCAATTTCAGTAATTGCCTCCTCTGCCTCTCCATCTGCTCCGCCAAATTCTGCATCCTTTAAAAATAGAACAGGCAAGATGGCTAAAAGGACAACAAGTAGGAATAGAATCAAATTTTTCTTCAACATATTAGCTCTCCTTTGCCTTTAAAATTCGTAATTGTACTAGCTCGTTCATATTGTACTTTTGTAAGAAATTCATAATGATAACCGTTAATAACCCTTCACTAACAGCTAAAGGAATTTGGGTTAGTGCGAAAATGCTCGCAAATTTTTGGAATGAGCCTAGTATTCCACCCACTTCTGCCGGGAACGCTAGTGAGAGTTGAACTGATGTCATCACATATGTACCGAGATCACCTAACATGGCAGCGAAAAATACAGCGATACTAAGGGACAGTCCCCATTTTATTGCTAATTTATAAACACCTACAGCGATAAAGGGACCAACGATCGCCATTGAAAAAATATTAGCTCCTAATGTAGTTAAACCACCGTGGGCAAGTAGGAGTGATTGGAATAGTAATACGATTGAGCCAAGTACGCTCATTACGAATGGTCCAAACAATATAGAGCCTAAGCCCACACCTGTTGGATGAGAGCAACTCCCTGTAACAGATGGAATTTTTAATGCAGATAGCACAAATGTAAATGCTCCTGATAAGGCAAGTAATAGTTTACTTTCTGGATTATCCTTTACGACGCTTCGAATTGAGCTAATCCCTTTTATTAAGAATGGTAAGCAGAGTGCTCCCCAAAAGATAGCCCATCCTATTGGTAAAAATCCTTCCATGATATGCATGGCGTGCGCTTGTTTCGGTATGAATAATAGTACAACTCCGAAGTACCCAAGCTTTGGTAATAAATGCTTCATCTTTCTTTCTCCTTTTTGATTATTTGACGAAAAAAGTGCAATAAAAAAAGCACCTTTCAGGAGAAGAAGTGCAACACTAAAAAAGCAAATCTTAATTTGCTTTCTCTTTCGCACCTATCCTCGTAGGTTGAATAGTACGTCATTTCTGGCAGGTCTCCTGGCTTCTCTTCATTGCATTTTACAAGCCTTCCCACGAAAGAATCGCAGTGGCTCTTCTAGTAATCTGCTCAGAGTTACAGTTGCGGGACAGCGACGGACTCACACCGTCTTCCCTATTAAGCTAAAGGTTAGCACCAAAAAATCATTAGGTTATCGTCATTGATAAAGATTCTAGCATTTAAAAAATAGGTTTGTCACGAAAAAGTTTGAAATATAAAAAAATTTAAAAGCATATCAATTTTCTTTTATCTATGTTATTTTAATATTAATTTAATTTTTGCAATTTTAAATAAGTGCTCACGATTTTGTGAGGTAAAAGGGAAATTAGTGAAAATCTAATGCAGCCCCCGCTACTGTAAAGCTGATGAAATCACAATAAATCACTGTCATTATGATGGGAAGATGTGAAAGTAAAGCGACGCTCAAGCCAGGAAACCTGCTTATTTAAACGACACTTACTTTTCGGAGGGAGAAGTATAGGCGGGACAATAATGTTCTTGTGCTTTTGTATGCATTTTTTGTATAGAATTTCACATGCCTGTATCTCTTTTTGAAAAGAGGTGCGGGCATTTTTTTTGAGGAGGGAGAGCTATGGTTAAGGGAAAGATCTTCGTTGTAGGCTTTGGTCCTGGAGACAGAGAGCATATTACAAAACGGGCTGTCGATGCTCTACAGCAAAGTGACCACATCATGGGCTATAAAACATATGTTGAGTTAATCCAGCATTTAGTAACAGCTAAAACGATTGTTAGTACAGGCATGACGGAGGAAGTGTCGCGTGCTCAGGAAGCGGTAAAGCAGGCGGAAGCGGGACACATCGTTTCGGTAATATCGAGCGGAGACTCGGGTGTGTATGGAATGGCAGGTCTTGTTTATGAGGTACTCATCGAAAAAGGGTGGAAAGAAGCAACGGGGATCGAGGTAGAGGTTGTACCTGGCATCTCGGCGATTAATTCCTGTGCAAGCTTACTAGGTGCACCCGTTATGCATGACTCTTGTACGATCAGCTTAAGTGATCACTTAACGCCGTGGACGGTTATTGAAAAACGAATTGAGGCAGCAGCAATGGCTGATTTTGTAATCGCCTTTTATAACCCGAAATCAGGCCGTCGTACTCGTCAAATCGTGGAGGCGCAAAAGATTTTATTGAAGTATCGTTCACCAGATACACCTGTGGGACTTGTAAAAAGTGCTTACCGAGATACACAAAATATCGTTTTGACAACATTAGCAGAAATGCTAGAGCATGATATCGGCATGCTCACAACAGTTGTTGTAGGTAACTCATCGACCTTTTTTTATGATAATAAAATTATCACACCGCGCGGCTATCAACGGAAATATACGCTCGGTGATGAAAAGCAAATATGGAAACCGCATCAGCGCTTGAAAAAAGAAGCCGAACCGTGGGCATTAGATCAGGAAACAGGGGAAGCGAAGGCGGGCTATGAAAAAATTGTTGCCATACAGAACCCAGTTCCACTAAAAAAAATGGAACCGAAAGTACCTTCGCTTAGGCTAGCTCAAAAAGCATTGGCACTTGTAACGAATCAAAAAATTGATAATCCGTTTATCGTGAGTCAGCCAATTGAATCTATATTTGAGTTTGCCGTATCTCCTGGTGTAGCAAATAAAATCATTTCACCAAGGCAGCTACAGAAGCTCGCTGAAATTGTTGGGGAAAAGGGAACATTTGAATATACACCTGACCATCGCTTCCTAGTGAAATTGCCAACTGAGAATCCACAAGCAGTAGTGGAAGCTATCAAGGCAGAGGGGCTGCTCGTCTTACCGATGGGCGATGTGTTAAATGTTAAGGCCTGTGATTTCTGCTACGGAGAAAAGGCTGAGTCGATTCCATATGCAGAGGAGATTATGGAGACTCTTGGTGGGATGAAGCTACCGAAGGAACTACATATTGGATTTAATGGCTGTGGTATGGCGTGCTATCGCGCGGTGTTTGATGATATTGGTATCGTATATCGTAAGAAAAAATTTGACTTATTCATTGGAGCGAAGCCTGTTGGGAGAACTGCTCATGCAGCACAGCCTGTTGTGGAAGGTTTAGCACCAGAAGAGCTGGTACCACTGCTCTCAAGGATAATTGAAGAATATAAAGAGAATGCTCATCCGAACGAACGATTATTTAAATATTTCAAGCGTGTGAAGAAAATTTTGCATTATAACTACCATGATATGAGCTGCAAAATCGAAATCGAAGAAGCACCTTGTGGAGATTAGGAGGCTATTATGATTTTATTTTTAGCAGGCACTAGTGATGCGAGGGAGCTTGCGGTAGTGTTACAGTCGCAAGGGCATGAGCTGCTTGCGACTGTTGTTACTGAGTCAGCGGCGCATAGCTTACAAGAGGCAGGAGTGCACACTAGTATTGGTCGATTAACAGCTCAAGATATGGAGACGTTGATAAATAAAATCGGCGCTACTTGTATTGTGGATGCGAGTCATCCGTATGCAGAGGAAGCATCTAAAACAGCAATGCTAGCCTCCTCAAGTCTGAATATTCCATACATTCGATACGAGAGGCCACTAGAAACATATAAGCATCCCCTTGTGACGGAGGTAGAAACATACGAGGAGGCAGCGAGGGCAGCAAAATCTCACAATGGTACAGTCATGCTGACAACAGGCAGTAAAACACTGGCAACCTTTACAAAGGAATTGCTAGACGAGCCGGCTATCCGATTAGTATGCAGAATGCTACCGAATAAAGAAAATATGGAAAAGTGTGATGGGCTTGGTGTAAAACAACGAGATATAATCGCAATCCAAGGACCATTTTCTAAAGAGCTAAACGTAGCGCTCTACAAGCAGTACGAGACAACGCTTGTTATTACGAAGGAAAGCGGCAAGGTTGGCTCTGTCGATGAAAAAATGGACGCTGCCTTAGAGCTAAATATTCCGGTTGTTTTAATTAAACGACCTAAAATTTCGTATAGCAACTTATGTACAACATTTGATGAAGTAAAGACTATTTTAGGAGGATTATAAATTATGGCAAATATGAATTTTAATACGGAATTTGTTCCGTTAACAGTAGATCCAGACAAAATTTATGACTACAGCTTCGCGATGATTAAAGATGAAATGGGCGAGCACTCATTTACAGATGAGCAGTGGCTAGTCGTTCGTCGTGTTATTCACGCTTCTGCAGACTTTGAATTAGGGCGCAGTATGATTTTTACGGATGACGCAATTGAAGCGGGCATCCAGTCGATTTTAGCAGGCCGTCATGTCGTAGCAGATGTTCAAATGATAGAAAGTGGCTCTGGCCGTAAACGATTCCAAAAGCATGGCGGTGATTTACATTGCTATATCGCAGATGAGGATGTATCGAAAAAAGCAAAAGAGCTAGGTACGACGCGTGCTATCATCTCTATGCAAAAAGCGACGCAATTACAGGAAGGCGGAATTTATGCAATTGGTAACGCACCGACTGCTCTTTTAGAATTAATTCGTTTAATTAAGGAAGGCTTAGCAAAACCAGATCTAATCATCGGAATGCCTGTAGGATTCGTATCAGCTGCAGAATCGAAGGATGAGCTAGCCATTTTAGAAGGTATCCCATTCATTACTAATGTAGGAAGAAAAGGTGGTAGTACGGTAACTGTTGCGGCGTTAAATGCCATCTCTCTTATGGCTGATGAGCGAGCAAAGCAAGCGAAATAAAAAAGACCCTTCACAAATGCGGCATGGCTATACAACAGGTGCATGTGCAACAGCAATGACAAAAGCAGCTCTGCAGGCACTCGTAACCGGTGAAGTGCCACAGGAGGTAACGATATATTTACCGGTTGGGCAGTATGCTACGTTTCGTGTAGAGGCAAGTGAAGTAAAAGACGGACAAGTGATGTGTGAAACAATTAAGGATGCTGGTGATGATCCAGATGCAACCCATAGGGCGCGTATTCAAAGTACTGTACGATTTTCAGAAGCAGAAGGGATTAGTTTAGATGGTGGCGTCGGGGTGGGACGTGTAACAAAAGCAGGATTGCCTGTCGCTGTTGGTGAAGCGGCAATCAATCCTGTTCCTCGTAAAATGATTCACGGTGTCGTTCAAGAAATGATTGAACAGTATGACCTTTCACAGGGAGTTGAAGTTGTCATTTCAGTACCAGACGGCGAGGAAATAGCAAAGAAAACTTTAAATGGTCGACTCGGCATAATCGGTGGTATTTCAATTTTAGGAACGCGCGGTACAGTAGTGCCTTTTTCAAGCTCAGCCTATATGGCGAGTATTGTACAAGCAATCAACGTTGCTAAAGAGGCAGGCTGCGATCATCTTGTTATTACAACAGGGGGACGTAGTGAAAAATATGCCATGAAGCAATATCCACATTTACCCCAGGAAGCGTTTATTGAAATGGGTGACTTTGTCGGCTTTACATTAAAGCATATTGCACGTAAAGGCATTCCGAACGTTTCTCTCGTAGGGATGATGGGGAAATTTTCGAAGGTCGCGCAAGGGGTCATGATGGTGCATTCGAAAAGTGCTCCAATTAGCTTTGAGTTTTTAGCCGCTATTGCTAGAAAAGTTGGAGTCAACCAAGTCGTGATAGAAGAAATCCTAGGGGCGAATACCGCTTCACAGGTTGGTGAAATGCTACAAGAGAACGCAGCATATTTTGAGGCGCTCTGTAAAAATTGCTGCTACTACGCGCTCGCACATACGAAAGCAGAATTAAATGTATCGACGTCACTGTATGCGATGAACGGAGATTGTTTAGGAAAGGCTGAGAACATTGACAAATTGGATGAAAATGATTGGTATCGGGGATAACGGTGTACAAGGTTTACTCCCGCAATATATAGAATGGATTCACAGCTGTGATGTGTTAGTTGGTGGAGAGCGTCATTTGCAGTTTTTCCCTGATTTTGTGGGAGAGAAAAAGCAAATTAAAGGTGGGCTAGCAAAACTAATCTCTGAGCTGCAGCAAGAAGCACGTAATGTCGTCATACTCGTATCAGGAGATCCATTATTTTATGGGCTTGGTGGTGTCGTTGCAAAAAAACTGCCTATTGAAATATATCCATACGAGAGTTCCATTCAGCTTGCTTTTGCGAGGATGCAGGAAAGCTGGCAAGACGCTTATTTAATTAGCTTGCATGGCCGTTCTAATCAAGGCTTTGCTCAAAGAATTGATGGGCGAAAAAAGGTAGCTATCTTAACAGACGATACGAATACACCAAATACAATCGCAAGCTATTTAAAAAGATATGGTATGACTGAATACGATGCCTTTGTGGCAGAAAATTTAGAGGGTGAGAACGAGCGTTGTCGCTTTCTGACATTAGACGAAATGGAGCAGGGGACGTTTTCTCCGCTAAATGTAGTGATATTAAAGCAACGTGTTTCAGTGGATCGTACGTCTTTAGGTATCGACGACGAGCTATTCAAGCAGCGTAAACCAGATAAAGGGCTCATTACAAAAAAGGAAATTCGTGTGCTTTGTCTTCAAGCATTAGGGTTAAAGGAGACAAGTACGGTATGGGATATTGGCACATGCACAGGCTCTGTTGCAATTGAGGTGGCGAAAATTGCGCGAGAGGGTGCTGTTTTTGCCATCGAAAAAAACGAAGCTGATTTAGCGAACTGCTTCGAAAATCAGCTTATTCATCGTGTGGATTTTACAGCACTATTAGGAAAAGCACCTCAACGATTAGAGGAATTTCCTGATCCAGATGCTATTTTTATTGGTGGTAATGGCGGCAACATGGAGAAATTACTGCAAACATGTATCTCACGCTTAAAACCTGATGGTCGCCTCGTAATGAATATTGCGACCATAGAAAATTTAGCCGAGGCGATGCAGCATTTGAAAAATCTAGGCTGTGAAGTGTCGGTCCTACAGGCGCAGCTTTCGAAGAGTAAGCCAATTTTAAATTTAACTCGTTTTGAACCATTAAATCCAATCTTTATCGTGACAGCACAGAAAGGAAATGAAAGATGACAATTGGAACACTATACGGCTTAGGTGTTGGTCCTGGAGATCCAGAATTAATTACCGTAAAAGCATTTAGAAAGCTACAGGAATGCCCGGTGATTGCTTATCCGAAAAAGCTAAAGGGCAGTAAATCATATGCACATAGAATCGTTGAAGTATACATAAATCCTGCTGAAAAAGAAATGCTCGGGCTTGTTTTCCCGATGACAAAGGATGAGGAAACGCTACAAGCAGAGTGGTCTAAATCGGTTGAGGCGATTTATCATTACTTGCAGCAAGGGAAGGATGTTGCGTTTGTAACTGAGGGAGATCCGATGTTATTTAGCACATTTATTCATCTAATGAAGCTAATGAAAGTGATGCATCCAGATGTGCCGATGGAAACAGTAGCAGGTATATCCTCGTTTAACGGCTCGGCCAATCGATTAGGTATTCCTTTAGCGGATGGTGACGACCATGTGGCGATGATTCCTGCAACAGATAATATGGATGATATGCGTAAAGTAATCGAGGATCATGATGCTATTGTATTCATTAAAGTTGCGAAGGTGTTAGATGAAATGCTAGCGCTATTAGAGGATATGAATCTACTTTCGAACGCTCATGTTGTAACGAAGGTCACTTCTGATGAGGAAATCATCTGGAATGTGGAGGATTTACGTGGTGCAGAATTAAACTATTTATCTTGTATGGTGGTGCGAAAATAATGAAGAAAATATGGATTATCGGCGCAGGACCAGGAGACCCGGATTTAATTACGGTGAAGGGCTTAAAGCTCTTACAGCAAGCAGATGTAGTAATGTATACAGATTCATTAGTAAGTGAAACGCTTGTAGCGGAAGCTCGTGAGGATGCAGAGGTCATTCGTACAGCAGGAATGCATTTGCAAGAGATGGTGGATTGCATCGTTGAGCGTGTCAATGCGGGCAAAACGGTTGTGCGATTACATACAGGAGATCCTGCCATGTACGGTGCCACAATGGAGCAGGTAGCACTGCTTAAACAGCATGACATCGGATATGAAGTAGTGCCAGGCGTAAGCTCTGTTTTTGCATCAGCAGCTGCTGTAGGTGCAGAGCTTACCATTCCAGATTTAACACAAACATTAATTTTGACACGAGCAGAAGGTAGAACGCCAGTACCAGAACGTGAAAAATTACAAGCACTAGCTAGCCATCACTGTACAATTGCGATGTTCTTAAGTGCAACCTTAACAAAGAAAATAATGAAAGAATTGCAGGCGGCTGGCTGGGCAGATGATACGCCAGTAGCGGTTGTGCAGCGCGCTTCATGGCCAGATCAAAAAATCGTCCGTACAACGCTTTGTGAATTAGATGAGGCTATGCGAGTAAACGGTATTCGTAAGCATGCGATGATCCTAGCAGGCTGGGCACTTGATCCAAATATTCATGAAAAGGATTATCGCTCAAAATTATACGATGCAACGTTTACACACGGCTTTAGAAAAGGTGTGAAAGCCGATGATTAGTTTACGAGAAGGTGAAATACCGGAAATTCGAGTAACAAAATCATATGCGCTAGTAGCGATTACAAAGCATGGTGTTGCTAATGCCCGTAAGTATGCAGAAAAATTTCCGCATGTAGATCTTTATTATATGAAGAAATTCGAACAGGGCGATGAAGAGGAAAAAAATATTCAATTATTTGACGGGACAGTTCGCTTATTATTACCAGCCTTATTCCAGCAGTACAAAGGGATGATTTTAATTATTTCACTTGGTGCAGTTGTTCGAATGATTGCGCCAATATTAGTCGATAAAAAAACAGACCCAGGTGTGCTCGTTGTGGATGATAAAGGACAATACGTAGTTAGTGTTCTATCTGGTCACATTGGTGGTGCAAATGCGTTAACGAATGAGTTCTCGCAGGCGATAGGTGCAACCCCAATCGTCACAACGGCATCCGATGTGCAAAAAACGATCCCTGTCGATTTATTCGGTGCGCGCTTTGGCTGGATATGGGATAGTGATGAAAAGCTTACACCTGTCTCTGCATCTGTTGTTAATGAGGAGCATGTTGCGATTGTGCAGGAAACAGGCGAAACGGATTGGTGGATGCATGATACGGCCATGCCGAGTACTCTAAAAATTTATCCGTCAACGCAGGCGGCTATGGAAGCGAAGCCACATGCGACACTCCTTATAACGGATCGCCTTATCGAAAAAGAAGAGGAAGTACTGTTAGAGAATGGTGTTATTTATCGACCGAAATCGATTGTGCTAGGAATGGGCTGCAATCGCGGGACATCGCTAGAAGAAATCGAAGCGGTCGTGGATGAAACGCTAAAGGAACTTGCCTTAAGCAAAAAAAGTGTGAAAGCCTTAGCAACGATTGATTTGAAAAAGGATGAAGAGGGCTTACTCCAATGTACATCAAAAAATAATTGGGAATTCATTACGTACTCGCCGGAGCAACTAAATGAAATGCCCTTAAAAAATCCTTCAGAAACCGTCTTTAAATATACTGGGGCATATGGTGTGAGTGAACCAGCAGCGTTGCGATACGCCAACACTAATGAACTATTACTAGAAAAGAAAAAGAGTGGCAATGTAACGATCTCAATCGCTCGTATTCTCTTTGAGGAGTTGAACTAACATGAATCGATTTGTATTAGCTGGTACAGGAAGTGGCGTAGGGAAAACGACGTTCACAATCGGCATTATGCGTGCACTAATGAAACGAGGCTTTACCGTACAAGGATTTAAATGTGGTCCAGATTATATTGATCCGACCTATCATACAGCAGTAACAGGTAGACCTTCACGGAATATTGATAGCTTTATGATGGAGCATGATGTTGTACGTGCCATTGTGGCTAGAGCAAGTAAGGATGCAGATGTTAGTATCGTTGAAGGGGTGATGGGTCTATATGATGGCAAATCACCACTCTCAAATGAGGGCTCTGCAGCACATATTAGTGAGATTACGGATAGCCCCGTTATTTTAATTGTCAATGCAGCAAGTATGGCTCGGAGCGTGGCCGCGATTGTAAAAGGATTCCAAACATTAGATGATAATATAAATATCGTCGGTGTAATTGCCAATCAATTAGGTAGCAAAAGTCACTATGAAATCGTTAAAACAGCCATTGAAAAAGAATGCGGCGTGCCCGTTATCGGATATTTACCGAAGGGTGCTGTACCAGTAATGCCAAGTCGTCATTTAGGTTTAGTCCCAGCAATCGAGCGCGGAGATTTAAATGAATATTTTGATTCGTTAGCAGCTGCAATCGAAGAGACAGTCGATTTAGATGGGCTACTGGCGATTACACGGACTACTCCATTACAGATGGAATCGTCTATTTTTGATAAACAGCAAGGAGCAAAAGAGGTTCATCTTGCTGTAGCAAAGGATGCGGCATTTAACTTCTACTATGAAGAAAATTTAGAGTTATTAAAAGCATACGGCGCGAAGCTGCATTTCTTCTCACCATTAAATAATGAAGAGGTGCCATCTGTTGCGCAAGGTCTTTATATCGGCGGGGGATTCCCAGAGGAGTTTGCTGAGCAATTAGCACAAAATGAAAAGGCTAAAAAATCAATATTAGCCTCAATCGAAAAGGGATTACCAACGCTTGCAGAATGCGGTGGCTATATGTATTTAACAGAACGAATAGTAGATCGTGAAGGACAATCCTTTGAAATGTTAGGTGCTATTCCTGGTTTTGTTACGATGCAGGATAAGTTAGCCTCACTCGGCTACCGGGAGATTACAGGAACGGAAGGCAATTTCCTCATAGGTGCAGATGAGCTAGCAAAAGGGCATGAATTCCATTATTCAACTTATACAGGGGAGCATGATTCATATGCTTACTTTAGTAAAGGTCGATTCCGTGCACAGCAGGAGGGTTATTTACATAGGAACGTAGTAGCAGGCTACACGCATTTTCATTTTGCATCAAATCCAGCCCTAGTACAAAACTGGCTTAGCGCCTGCTTGGAGGTAAAAGAATGAACTATTTTCCGCTATTAATGAATATCGATTATAAAAAGGTTGTCGTTGTAGGTGGCGGGCATGTTGCGCGTCAAAAAGTAGAGGCGCTGTTACCTACAAAAGCAGATGTGACGGTCGTGAGCCCCAATGTGACAGAAAAACTCCAACACTATATTTCGGAAGGTACTGTGAAATGGAAGGGAAAATATTTTGAGCCAGTAGATTTAGACGATGCTGCGCTCATTTTTGCCGTAACGGATAGCGAAGAGGTTAATAATGCTGTAGAAGAAGCGACGCAGCACTGGCAGTTACTCAGTCGAGCCGATGCTAAAGGACGTGTTGATTTTATCAATCCGGCAGTTGTACGCCAAGGAGATTTAGTGCTAACGGTTTCGACTTCAGGTGCAAGCCCAGGTTTAACACGCAAAATTAAGGAGGATTTAGTCGAGCAATACGACGATTCTTACGCGCAGTATGTAGCTTTTTTAAAGGAAGCAAGAGAGCGAATCCTTTCAAAGTTACAAGGCGATGCCAAAAAACATGCACTCTCAGCCTTACTCGAGCCATATGTTCATGAATGGATACAAAACGGAGAAATAGCAAAGTGTGAAGAATATTTACAAAGATTATTAGTAGGAGAAACGCTGTGAGTGGATATGTATATATTGTAGGAGCAGGACCAGGTGATCCGAAATTATTAACGATACGAGGGCTAGAATGCATTCAAGGGGCAGATGTTATTTTATATGACCGCTTAGTAAATCCGGTGCTGCTTCACCATGCAAAAGAGAATGTAGAGCTAATCTATTGTGGTAAAGAGCCTGGAAAGCATGGCTTAATTCAAGAAGAAATTCATCGCGTGCTCGTTGAACAAGCACTGCAAGGTAAAAGAGTCCTTCGTTTAAAGGGTGGCGATCCATTTGTGTTCGGACGCGGTGCAGAAGAGGCAGCTGTTTGTCGAGCGGCACAAATTCCATTTGAGATTGTACCGGGTATTACAGCAGGTATTGCCGCCCCAGCGTATGCAGGAATTCCTGTTACTCATCGTGATCATGCGACGAGTTTTGCCATTGTGACAGGTCATGGACGTGCAGAAAAAAAACAGGACTTTTTAAATTGGTCAGCTCTTTCTCAAATTGATACGGTGGCATTTTATATGAGTGTCGGAAATATCGACCATATTGCCAAAAGCTTAATCGAGCATGGAAAAAATAGCTTAACACCTGTAGCCGTTATTGAGTGGGGGACAACTGAAAAGCAGCGTACGATTACAGGGCAGCTTGCTACCATTGCTGGGGATATTAAAGATAAGCACATCTCAAATCCAGCAATGATACTAGTCGGCGATGTCGTGAGAGTTCGTGAAGAGATTACATGGTTTTCAGAAAGGATTGAAATCGAATCATGTTAGAAGCATTAAAAAAACGTCGTGCCGTTCGTCAATTCGAGGCACGTGATGTAGAACGCGAGAAAATCGAGCAATTATTAGAAGCTGCAACCTATGCACCGAACGATCGCATGCGAGAGCCTTGGCATTTTTATGTGCTTCAAGGAGATAGCTTAAAGCGTTATGAAAAGGTTGCACTGGATTATTTACAAAAACGTTTTCCAACGAAATCAAATCTCGTTCAAAGCTCGATGGAAGCTGTCACAAAAACACCACTCATTATTGTCGTGACCTCAGCAATTGTTGATGGTGACGAAGGAGCGACAATTGATAACACTTTTGCCGTTAGTAGCGCCATTATGTCGATGTGGTTAATGGCAGAAAAATTAGGACTTGGCATGGTTTGGCGTACACGAGGTGTCGGTCTTGTACATGAGTCAGGCTTACATGAGTTTATTGGAGCGTCTCATACAGAGCAACTAGTTGGAACACTGTGCATTGGCTACCCAGAAGAGCAAATCACAACGGAGAAAAAACGTACTCCATTTTCAGAAAAAACGACGTGGCTATAGGAGGAACATAAATGGCACGGAAAGGTATGCTATTAGTTTATACAGGGGACGGAAAAGGGAAAACGACCGCCTCATTAGGTGTCACATTACGAGCACTTGGTAGAGGAATGAACGTAAAATATTTTCAATTTATTAAATCACCTGATCGTACATATGGAGAAGGGCTAGCGCTACAAAAGTTAGGCTTAGAAATGGTGCAGCTCGGCGTTGGATTCACATGGACAAAAACGCCTGAGGAACACCGTCTAGCACTACAGAAGGCTTGGAAGGTTGTGAAGGCAGCTCTACAAGATGAATCGATTGACTTATTAGTGTTGGATGAATTAAATAATGCATTAGCGATTTCACGCTTTCCAATTGATGATGTGCTGCCACTTGCTGAGGTGCTAGAAGCCATTCAAAATCGTCCACAGACTATGCATGTAGTCATTACAGGACGATCAGCTCATCCTTCGATTGTGGCACTTGCAGATTTAGTATCAACTATCGATGCAACAAAGCATTATTACGAGGATCAAGATGTCAAAGCAATGAAGGGACTTGAATTTTAATGAAAGCAATTATGATTCAAGGAACCTCATCCGATGTTGGTAAAAGTGTGCTAAGTACCGCGCTCTGCCGCATCCTTGCCAATGATGGCTATAAGGTTGCCCCTTTTAAATCACAAAACATGGCTCTCAACTCGTACATCACACAAGACGGTGGCGAAATTGGACGAGCACAGGGTGTACAGGCAGAGGCGGCCAAGGTCATAGCAACTACAGATATGAATCCAATATTACTAAAGCCAAAGGGTGAAATGATTTCAGAGGTTATCCTGCATGGTAAGCACTATGCGAATATGGATGCCCTTTCGTACCGTGAGAATTTCGTCGAAGAAGTGATGCCTGAAGTCAGAAAGGCATTAAGTCGCCTAGAGTCCCAATTTGAAGTCTTAGTATTAGAGGGTGCAGGTAGCCCTGCTGAAATTAACTTAAAAAGCCGTGATATTGCCAACATGCGGATGGCACATGAAACAGATGCAGCGGTAATTTTAGTAGCGGATATTGAGCGCGGTGGTGTATTTGCATCACTAGTTGGGACGTTAATGCTACTCGATGAGGAAGAACGCGTACGTGTGAAAGGCATAATCATTAATAAGTTTAGAGGAATGAAGGAGCTACTAACAAGCGGAATTGAGTGGCTTGAGGAGTATACTAATATCCCAGTGCTTGGTGTCATTCCATATATTGATGTGCAAATTGAGGCAGAGGACTCTATGGCGCTTTCAAGCTTACGTTTAAAAAAGCCTTTGCAAAATGAATTCGAAATGGATGTAGCTGTTATCCGTTTGCCTCATATTTCAAACTTCACTGATTTAGATCCGATTTTTGAGGAACCGGGTGTCGGTGTACGATTCGTTTCCTCTCTAAAAGAATTGAAAAACCCAGACCTGATCATTATTCCCGGCACAAAAAATACGGTCGATGATTTTATTTGGCTACGTGAAACTGGGTTAGCTCAAGGAATTTTGCATGCAGCTCAAAATGGCTGTCAAATAGTAGGGATATGTGGCGGTTATCAAATGCTAGGTGAAATCATAATCGATGAGCAGGCGATTGAGGGTAACGGAGGGGTATATATGACACTTGGTTTACTACCAATTGAAACGACGTTTATCCCTGAGAAGAGAACGGTGCAGGTGACAGGTACAACCAGTTCTGGACATGCCATTCAAGGATATGAAATTCATTTAGGTCGAAGTCAAGCTACACAACCTATCCAGCCTTTTATCCAATTTGATGATGAGCGAACGGATGGTGTCATAACAGAAACTATTATTGGTACCTACTTGCATGGCATTTTCCAAAACAGACATTTTACCCGTCATTACTTCAACGAATTGCGGCAAAAAAAAGGATTAGAAATTATATCCGAGGATGTCGTGTCGGATTTTGAGCGCAGGGAGCAGGCTTATGAAATGCTTGATCAACATGTACGCGAGCATCTCGATATGGAGAAATTATATAGCTTAATAAAATGAGCATCAGTGTAGCGTAACAGCTACTTAATAGGGAAGTGTGATGAAAAGTCACCGCGGTACCCGCCACTGTAATTCTTAGCAACTCACAATAGCCACTGTCAATAGACGGGAAGGTGTGACAAGCGTTGATGAAAAGCCAGGAGACCTGCTGATGCAAATGACAAAATGTTCCTACGGGATTATGGGCAGCATTGTACAACATACCTATCTTGTACTTGCTGCTTACACATGTAGACATTTTGTTTACATGTTTTTTTGATTTCTAATAGATGTAAAAAAGGGTGTGATGGTGTGAAGGGACCTTTAGTGATTGATTTTGAAAAGAAGTGGCAGGAGGGGATGCTCGATTGGAGCGGCAATATGCCAGAGCGCATGGTAGACGATTCCCTTGAAGAAGCCTTCTGGTCACAATCAATGAAGAAAAAAAAGTATAAACAAACCGATGCTTACGCAAAGACAATATACGAAAGCATGAGACGCCATATTCCGAAAGGAGCAAGCATCATTGAAATTGGTCCAGGCTGGGGGAATTACACGTTTCCACTATATGCTGATGCTGATTCGTTAACGCTTGTGGACGGCTCCCAAAGTGTTCTAGCTTATTTGAAGCAGTACTTTAAGGAGCAAGATCCTATTCAATTTGTTCTTGGAAAATGGGAAGAGGTAGATTTAAAGCCGCATGATGTGATAGTTGGTGTAAATTGCTTTTACCGTATGTATGAAATGAATCAAACATTATTAAAAATGAATGCACTCGCGAAGAAGCGTGCCATTATCGGTATGACGACAGGACCGATTCAGCCACATTATGAGGTGCTGGATAAAAAGTATGGCTACGATATTAAGTATCCTAGAAGAGATTATATTGAAATAATCAATATGCTCTATCAATTAGGAATTTATGGGGATTGCGAAATGATTAAGCTGGAGCGCACATATCGCTATGAAACTATGGAAGAGCTACTTCATGTTCAAAGCAAGAAAATTTTATCCGATACGTATGATCTAGCCCATGTAGAAGAATCACTACAACCTTTTATAGCGTATCACGATGGTCAGTATGAATACCGACATACATTCTATGCTGCCATAATTAGCTGGGAGCCGGTTGAATTACATGTCTAAAGTAAGATTAATAGCAATAAGTATAGTACTTATTATGGCATTACTCTTTTCGATGACCTTTGCTGTAATGGTAGGATCGGTTGATTTGACACCATTTGTAGTATGGGAAGTGCTAGCATCAAAAATCGGACTGTCCTTAGGAGAGGGAGTAAAAAAGGCTCAGGCGATAATAATTTGGGAAATTCGTGCACCACGTGTTGTATTGGCTGCAGTCGTTGGAGCAGCTCTTGCTATTAGTGGGGCAGCGATTCAGGCACTTGTAAAAAATTCGATAGCCGATCCATATATTTTGGGCGTATCCTCAGGGGCATCGGTTGGCGCGACTTCCGTAATATTATTAGGTGCTTTTAGCATGCTAGGCGTTTATGCGCTTTCCTTTGCGGCGTTTCTTGGAGCAATTTTGTCAGTAATTGTTGTGTTTTTCCTTGCACGAGTGAATGGTAGAACCTCTGTAATTCGATTGTTGCTAGCAGGAATTGCAGTATCACTTGTACTATCAGCAATAACAAACTTTATGCTAATGATGTCAAAGCAACAGGGTGGAATTCAAGCGGTTATGCACTGGATGCTAGGAAGCCTAGCAGGTGCAAAGTGGTCAAATATTGGTATTCCAGCCTTCACGTTACTTATCGTATTTTGCTTACTTTGGATGAATTATCGGCAGCTAAATGCGCTACTTCTTGGTGAAGAAACAGCTGCAACACTTGGCATTAACTTAGAAAAGTTCCGGATATTTATTATTATTTTTGTATCACTGCTTACAGGGGTTGTCGTAGCTGTGAGTGGAAGCATCGGCTTTGTTGGACTGATTATTCCACATATCGTTCGTATGTTTGTCGGTTCGAATTATAAGTTCGTGCTGCCAATTAGTGCATTGTTAGGTGCAGTATTTTTAGTGTGGGCGGACCTTGTCGCACGAATAGTTGTTGCACCAGAGGAAATGCCGATTGGAATTATTACTGCATTATGTGGTAGTCCATTCTTTATTTGGATGTTAAGAAGACAAAATTATTCATTTGGAGAAGGTGACTAGCATGCTTGAAGCAAAACAAATATCATTTTCAGTTGTTGAAAAGCAAATTTTACACGATTTATCCTTTTCAATTGAACAAGGTCAGTTTGTCGGGATTGTAGGACCAAATGGCAGTGGCAAATCAACGATGCTAAAAGTATTGTATCGCTATTTAAAGCAATCTAGCGGCCTAGTTACCTTATTTGAAAAGGATATTTTGAAAATATCTCCAAGGGATTTTGCTAAAGAGATTGCCGTTGTTAGCCAGGAAACCCCTGTGCTTTTTGATTTTACAGTGAAGGATCTTGTTATGATGGGGCGTACACCGTATAAAAAATGGCTCTCTTCAGATAATCAAGAAGATTACCGAATTGTAGAAGAGAGTTTACGTTTAGCCAATGTTGACCACCTAGCTACTCGTACGTTTAGCCACTTATCAGGAGGAGAGAAAAAACGAGTAATGTTAGCACGAGCACTTGCTCAAAAAGCCAATATACTCATTTTAGATGAACCAACGAACCACTTAGATATTGCTCACCAATATCAATTGATGGATTTAGTAAAAGACTTGCCTATTACAATTATCTCCGCGCTTCATGATTTAAACTTAGCGGCAAGCTATTGTGATGAAATCATCGTCATGAAAGAAGGTCGGATATATGCATACGACAAGCCTGAGAAGATTTTTACAAAACAAACCTTGCAAGATGTGTTTGGCATAAATGCAGGGGTTGCAGAAAATCCATATACGAAAAAAATCCATTTATTTTTTTATACAGAAAGAAAATAGAAAGAGGTTTTACATCGATGAACAAAAAACTTTGGATGACATTAGCATTATTCGCTTCGCTGTTTTTAGCTTCATGCACTAATGGTGAACCAAAGCCTGCAGAAGCAGGAGAAGAAAAAATTACAAAGGAAAAAGTAGTAATCGATAATGAAGGCTTCCCTATCGAATATAAAGAAGCACCAACTCGAGCGGTCTCACTTAACCAACATGTAACTGAAATTATGTTAGCTCTTGGATTAGAGGATTCTATGGTTGGTACTGCATTTTTGGATGATGAAATTTATGAGCCATTCCAAGAAGCTTATGAGAAGATACCGGTGTTAGCCGAGCAATACCCTACGAAGGAGCAAATTGTTTCAGTAGAAGCGGACTTTTTATATGGCGGTTGGGGCAGCGCCTTTAATGAGAAAAACATTGCCACTCGTGAAGAGCTAAAAGAAATGGGCATCTCTAGCTACCTACAATCATCGTCGGTAAATATGGCTCCAACCTTAGATGATATTTACGGAGATATCCGTAATATCGCGAAAATTTTCCAAGTAGAAGAGCGCGGCGAAGAGCTTATCAAGAAGATGAATGAGGATATTGAGGCAACTACAAAGAAATTGCCAGAAGTAACGGATCCATTAAAGGTTTTAGTATTTGATAGCGGTGAAACTGATGTTTTCACAGCTGCACAAAACTTTATGAATACACTTGTGACAATGGCGGGCGGAGAAAATGTGTTTGGTGATGTAGAAGATAACTGGGCAACCGTTTCAAAGGAAGCAGCAGTAGAGCGTGAACCAGAAGTCATCGTCGTAATCGATTATGGAGAGACAACAGCAGAAGAGAAAATTCAATTCTTAAAAGCGGATCCTGCCTTAAGCCAAACACCGGCTGTACAAAATGAACGCTTCGTTATTTTACCATTATCAGCAGCATCAGAAGGTATTCGTGTAGCTGATGCAGTAGAAATCCTCGCAAAAGGTTTCTATCCAGAAGCGTATTAATGGAGAAAAAGAACATGGAAGAGTTGTATCGTGCAAACTTTAAGCAGGCTATGCTATTGCCAATGCCAGAAAAAACCTATGCCAAACTAAATAAAAATGACGAATACACATGCTTAACTGTAAGGTCGGGCATTATTAATAAACATTTTACTCCACAGCAATTCGCTCTGCTTGCCAGCCTTGCTGAACAAGGGGCGGTGAAATATTCCGCAAACCATAGCTTACTTGTTTCTGTTAAAACAGAAATACTGCCTCAAATTATCGAGCAGCTAACGGTGGTAGGTTTATATGTTGTTCCGCCTAGAGCATGTGCAGTCTTAAAATGCTGTGATTTTTGCGATGGTGATCGGTTAGAGGCATTGCCAATAGCGACTGAGCTACTAAATGCTTTTGAAAAAATACCGCTGAAACGCCGCATTCGAATTGGGTTTAATGCATGTACTTCCGCTTGCTATAACGCAGTGCAAGATGATGTTGCGCTTGTGTATCATCGCGGACACTTCGATTTATATGCTGGAGCGATTCCGATGGGGAGAAGTGCAAGCTCAGGGAAAAAAATACTTACTCGTGTGCCAGAAGCACATATAGAAGAGATTTTGAGCGTATTACTGGAGCTTTATAACGCTTCACAAACTGAAAAATTTTCAACCTTTATTAAACGAACAACAACACTTGAAGGGCAGCTACAAAGAAAATTACATCAATTAGCTGAAGGAGGGCAAATATGACAACGTGGAATTTGATGGAGATGCAACGACACTTACTTATCTGCAACGGTGCAACATGTATGGGGGCTGGTGCAGAGGAGGTAACACAGCAAATCCGAGATGAAATCCGAAAAAATCGTTTAGATGAAAAAATTCATACATCACGTACACGCTGTAATGGTCGCTGTAAGGATAAATGTGTCGTCATTGATTATCCAAAAGGTAATTGGTATTCAGTGCAGGAAGAGCAAACAGCAAGGGATATTGTGCATGAGACGGTAGCAGAAGAATCAATCATTTATTCTATGGAGAATGGTGAACGTGAGCGTAAAACAAACCGAATCAAAGGCATTAATAAATATAGGAAGGGGAACGGGCCAATGAAAAAGGCTGTATTATTTGTTGGACACGGCAGTAAGCTTGAAGCTGGAAATGAAGAAGTTCGTCAGTTTATCGAGCAAACAAAAGAATATATTGATCCAGCCTTGCTTGTTGAAACGTGCTTCCTAGAATTCGCTGCACCAAACATTGAAGATGGGATTCAACTTTGTGTTGAAAAGGGTGCTGATGAAATACATGTTATTCCCATCATCCTATTACACGCCGGGCACTCAAAGCTACATATCCCAGCCGAAATTGAGCATGCTAAAGAGCATTTCCCTGATGTTCGCTTCACATATGGGCAAACGATTGGCATCCATGAAGAAATCTTTGAAATTTTAAAAACACGTCTAGCCCAAACAGGATTTGATGTGGATGCGAAGCATGAGGGTACAGCTATTCTATTGATTGCTCGTGGTGGAAGTGACCCGTATGCGAATGGTGACGTTTACAAAATCAGCCGCCTACTTTGGGAAAAGCTCGATGTGGCGATGGTGGAAAGTGCCTTTATGGGTGTAACAACGCCAACTGTTCAGCAGGGGATTGAACGTTGTGTTAAATTAGGTGCCAAAAAAATCATTATGCTTCCTTACTTCTTGTTTACAGGGATTTTAATGGAACGTATGGGGAAAATGGCCGAAAGCTTTATAGAGGAGTATCCAGAGGTGGATATTACAATTGCACAATACTTCGGCTATCATCCAAATTTAAAGAAAGTACTCATTGAACGACTGCAGCAAGCGATCGATGGTACATCAACAGGTATGCAGGACCTAGAAAACTTCCGCAAGTTTGCCGAAGAAAACGGCTATGAGCATCATCATCATCATTAATCATCCAAAAATATTACAAGGTCAAAGCTTCGTATTCTATCGAGCTTTGACTTTTTTTGCATCCAAATGGTATTATGTGTAATTTCGAGTGTATACTAGAATTGATGAAAATACAGGAGGGGTTGAGATTGAAAAAGCTAATACTAATGATGGCAATGGCTCTACTCTTTTTGGGTGCATGTAACGCAGAATTATCAATAACTGAACTGAAAAAAGTACCGAAAGAAATTCAAGATGTGGAAACACTTTATGACACACAATATTATGCGCAATTAATAAATGGTAAAGAGGGTGAGCCTTCATATCTTGTACTAAACACAAGCGGAAACGTAACTGTAAATGTTGAAGTTGCAAACAATGCATTAAAAATACTAATTGATGAAGAACCACAAGAAGACGCTGGAGTTCAAACACATCTTTATAAAATTCAGCTAGACGACCGAGACTTTGAATTTATTAAATTGTATAAAAATGGACAAGAAACACACTTTGATATGTCAATAGGTGGAGCTATTTAAATTTAAAATAGCTTAGTTTGAATCACTTCTACTAAAATAAAAAGCGAATGAATCGAGTAAGATTCATTCGCTTCTCATTATGCATTTTATCGCCGTAAAGTCACCTAGACGATTTTACGTTCCCAAGCCTATAAAATGCTAATATTTCTAAATGCTTCAGCGCCCAGCCCCTCAAGGTCGCTTCTGTCCTTCAATCGAAAGCGAAAAGATGCTTTCGATTGAGTGCCAAGTAGTGCGTGTTGGGACAAAACAGGTGCTTCCACTTTTCTAAATTACATATCCCAAAGAAGGATTAGTAGTGTACCTAACACTGTAATAATAACCATTGCAAAGCCATATACAATGTTTGAATAGATTGACCACTTGTCTTCTGTTTCACCAGCGTGCATGAAAATCATAAATTGCAGACCAGCCTGTAGGAATGCAGTTACTAATAGTACCGTAATTCCTGTTGTCATGGACATATCCATGAAGTAAACAAGCAGGGCAACAGCTGTTAAAACTAAAGAGAATATAAATCCCATTACTTGACCGATTGGAAAGAACTTTGCCATATTACATCATTCCTTTCAAGTAAATGAAACTGAAGATGAAAATCCATACAACGTCTAGGAAGTGCCAGTATAGCGAGAAGATGAAAGACTTATTCGCTGTTTCTGGATTTAAACCACGTTTCCAAATTTGGATCATGATAAAGATTCCCCAGAATAGACCAACTGTTACGTGCAAGCCGTGAGTTCCTAAAGTTGTTAATAGGATTGACGTGAAGGCACTTACTGTAATACCAGCGCCAACATGTGCATAGTGTGTAAATTCATAGATTTCAACACCTAAGAACGCTAAACCTAATAGTAGAGTTACAGCCATAAATGATAGGGTTGCCTTCTTACTGCCTAAACGCATCGCATGAATGGCAAGACCAATTGTAAAACTACTTGCTAAAAGAATAAATGTTTCAGCTAGAACTGGACCGATTTCAAAAATCTCCGCACCTGTAGGCCCACTACCTGTACGGTCTACTAATGTAAAGTAAGCGGCGAATAATGTTCCAAACAGCATAATCTCCGCACCAAGGAATACCCAGAAACCAAAGATCTTCATGTTGTTTTCCTCTGTACTATACTCTAGCGGGCGTGAGTGATCTACTTTAGCCATTATTTCGCACCTCGCTTTTCATATTGATTTTCAGTTGCCTTTACTTCTTCAGCAGGAATATAGTAACCATGATCCTTTTCAAATGATCGATGCACCATACCTCCAAGAATTACGATTAAACCGATAACCGCTGGAATCCACATACTAAAGATTAATGAGAATCCTCCTAGGAAGAATCCACAACTCATAATGAATGGAACACCAGAGTTATTTGGCATATGAATTTTTTCAATATTGCCTTTGAAAATCTTTGTACCTTTTTTCTTCATATCCCAGAATGCTTCAGAAGTACTTTCTGAAATATCAGGAGTAATTGCAAAGTTGTAATTTGGAACTGGTGTATGTGTTGCCCACTCTAAGCCACGTGCATTCCATGGGTCTGAACCGATGTTACGTGGAGAGTTTTTGAAGCTATACCAAATGTTCCAAACTAACATGATGAATGATACAGTCATGATTCCTGCACCAACGAATGACACCATGTTTAAAGCGCTAAAGCCAGTTGATTCTGAATAAGTGTACATACGACGAGCTTGTCCGTCTAATCCAGTGATATACATTGGAATGAACGCAAGAACGAAACCAGTCGACATTACCCAAACAGTTGCTTTACCGATTTTTTCATTCAGCATGAAACCAAACATTTTTGGCCAGTAGAATGTCAAACCAGCTAACATCGCGTAAACAACACCAGGGATGATTACGTTATGGAAGTGAGCAACTAAGAACATCGTATTGTGGTATTGGTAGTCAGCTGCGGACATTGCAAGCATAACCCCTGTTACACCACCAAGTGTGAATAATGGGATAAAGTGAACTGCATACAACATTGGTGTTGTAAATTCAATTTTCCCTTTATAAAGCGTAAATAGCCAGTTGAATATTTTAACCCCTGTTGGGATCGCAATAGCCATTGTTGTAATCGAGAAGATCGAGTTTGTGAAAGCACCTTGTCCCATTGTAAAGAAGTGGTGCGTCCATACTGTGAATGCAAACACAGAAATAATGATCATCGACCAAACCATCGAGTTGTAGCCGTATAGGTTACGACGTGCGAATGTTGAAATAACCTCTGAGAAAATACCGAATGCCGGTAGGATCAAGATATATACTTCAGGGTGACCCCAAACCCAGAATAGGTTGGCCCAAAGCATGTCCATACCACCGTTGCCGATAGCAAAGAACTGCGTATCAAATAGTCGGTCCATCGCCCCCATTGCTAACGCTACAGTTAGAACTGGGAAAGCAAATACAACGATTAAGTTTGCAATTAATGCTGACCAAGTGAACATTGGCATTTTAAATAATGTCATACCTGGTGCACGCATTTTCATGATTGTTGTAATAAAGTTAATACCTGTAATTAATGTACCAAGTCCAGCAATTTGGATGGCAATCATGTAGTAATTCGTACCAACAGATGTACTAAACTCATTATCAGCTAATGGGAAGTACGAAGTCCAACCTGCGTCAGGAGATCCCCCAACAACGAATGATAGGTTGAATAGCATTGCACCCATAAAGAATAGCCAGAAGCTTAAGTTATTTAAACGTGGGAACGCAACGTCACGTGCCCCGATTTGTAAAGGTACTAAATAGTTAAAGAAAAATGTGATAAAAGGCATCGCCATGAATAGGATCATGACTACCCCGTGTGTTGTAAATACTTCATTATAGTGTTGTGCATCTAAAAATGTATTATCCGGAACAGCTAGCTGTAAACGTAGCATTACAGCATCAACGCCACCTCTGAATAACATTAAGAGTGCTACTAGTAAGTACATTATACCGATTTTTTTATGATCGACAGTTGTAATCCATTCACGCCATAAGTAACCCCATAGCTTGAAGTATGTGACCACCGCGACTAATGCAATCGATACAAGCACAATTGACACCATTGCAACGTAAATTAAAAAACTTGGATGTGGTATCATAAAGCGCTCAAAAAATTCCATACTGTTGTAACTCCTTTCAGACTAGACCAGTCTTTTTAGTTAACATCATTAATGAGAAGAAGGATCTTCGTGTCCAGTGTCTTATTCTTCGTGACCTGCATGTTCGCTATGGTCGGCATTTGGTGAAGCTGAATTGCCGTGATTATGCTCTGGCGCTGGTGAGAACTCAAGGTGTGTACCTGTATAAGTTGAACGACCAAGGTGACCAGGCTCTAATAGCTCTTCGAATTTATCTTCTGTAAGTGGTTTAGCAGTTGCATGTACTTCCTCCACCCACTCGTCAAACTTTTCTGGAGACATCGCTGTTACATCAAATGTTTGTTCAGCTGTTCCTCTACCTGCAAAGTTTGCGTTACGTCCCCAGAATTCTCCTTCAACATCAGCAGCTAGGTGAAGTGTTGTTACCATGTCGGCCATCGCGTATTTTTGACCGCCTAGCTGTGGAATCCAGAAACTTGTAATCGGTCCGAAAGAGTACAACTTAAACTCAATATTGCGGTTTGCCGGAATGTATAAGTAGTTAACTGTTTCGATACCTTGTTCTGGATAGCTGAAGTGCCATTTCCAATCTGAAGAAGATGCATAAATTACTAATGGCTCCTCCTCTTTATATTGTTCTGGAGCACTTTCTACTAAATAGTTACTTTCTACCGTTCTAAAAGATAAGAATAGAACGATAAGCACTGGAACCCCGATACAAATTGTTTCTACTAGCCAGTGACCATGGATATGTGGCGGCTCGTAGTCAGGGCTTTGTTTCGAGGCGCGGTATTTAAATAGCATAAATACCAGTAATGCAAGTACAACAATAACAATTCCAGACATTAAGAAAATTAACATCATTGTATCGTTTGCTTGTACTTCGGCTTGAGGACCTTTAGGATCAAGCACTAATAAGGGATTACATCCACCAAGAAGCAAAGTGCCAAAGACGATTGATGCTAGTAAAGTCCCTTTCATATTCACTTTCATAATTGGACTCCTTTCAATTAGATATAGCTAATAAAAGATGTCGTATTTACCTATTTGCACTATTGAGATAGTGGAAAACGATTAGTAATAGGTATATACAGCATGTCTGAGGTAAACAGTGATATAAAATCATACAGGATGGGACGATGATTCTTGTTCACTCGTACTAAACTTGAGTCGAACAAATATCCGATTCCTTACTAAAAAAAGGCTACTGTCGTAATCGTTCATTACTGCTAGCAGTTAATTAACAAAATATTCCCTAAAATAGAATCTGTCACCATCACATCTAGCGGTTCTAATTGTCGAATAGAACTTTTTGATTTATATAATGACAATCACCTCTGACTGCTTAGAAAGTTTATAAAATTATTAGCCTATAGTCAAAAAAATAATATAACTTTATGAGTGGTAGAACTATAGAGTCATAGTGGATAAATCTACTAGGGAATAGTTCGGGGAGTAAAAAGTGGCTTCAACTCGACATTTATCGACATTTTCGAGAGTTTTGATACAGAGTTTATTTATGGCGTATTTATGACAAGCTTAAAATGTTGGAATAATCGAAATTTAAAGAAAGGTGGTCAACTTGAGGGGAAATAGTGACTATTTTACAGAAAAGTATAAAAAAACGGTAAGAGTTGAGATTCAAAAGAGCTGTTTAAATGGAGTTTTATTATAAGGAAAAGATGTCATTTATACCAATTATGTTTACTTAATCTAAAAATTCACTAATTGCTATGAGGAACGGGAACCTAATGTGAAAAAGCAAGTTTTGAGATGTTGTTAAACGATAGTGACAAGTGGGAATAGGCCACGGCTTCCTGGGGAAAAAGTATGACTTGAAGAAATCGCTTGGTCCGCTAACATTTTAGAATGATCGATGTAGGTCATTAGAAAACGAAGGATTCTTTCATTTGTTCGACAATTGGCGGTTTTATTGCATTGGAAAACTCAAATAAGACAAAAATTTATGTTTTTAATCAATTTTATACGAAAATATAAAATGATATGCTAATATGTATTCTGTAGAAAAACAAATATCCGCACCCAAAGAACAATCCGTGCGCTCGGAGGAAATATATGAAACAAATAATAACAAAATGGAATTCTATTAACCTCGTGAATAGAATTATTATAGGTATCGTTATTGGAGTAATTTTAGCGGTAGCTGCCCCAAGTTCGGCAAGCGGCGTTTCAATGTTAGGCGCATTGTTTGTAAGTGCATTAAAATCTGTTGCACCTATCTTAGTGTTCTTCTTAGTTATTAACGCGATTGCAGGGCAAAAAATCGGAAAAAAAACAAACATGAAATCCATTGTCATGTTATATGGAATCGCTACAGTACTAGCTGGATTCGTAGCAGTAGTGGCAAGCTTTATGTTCCCAACGACATTAATGTTGAAGGAAGCTGCACAAGATGTAGCACCACCTAGTGGAATAGGTGAAGTTTTTGAAACACTGCTATTTAATATCGTATCGAATCCAGTAAGCTCTCTTATGAATGGCAATTACATTGGGATATTAGCTTGGGCCATTGTTTTAGGTCTTGCATTAAAGCAAGCAAGTCCATCAACGAAGGAAGGACTTGCAAATATTTCAAATGCAATTTCAACAGTAGTACAATGGGTTATTAGCTTAGCTCCTTTTGGAATTATGGGGCTAGTTTTTGATGCAATTGCTACAAATGGACTTTCTGCTTTGAAGGGCTATGGACAGCTAATATTAGTACTCGTTGGGTCTATGCTTGTCATTGCACTTGTAGTAAACCCATTACTCGTATTCATTTATACAAGAAAAAATCCTTATCCACTTGTATTAATAAGTTTAAAGGAAAGTGGCATGACAGCCTTTTTTACACGCAGTTCAGCTGCAAATATTCCAATTAATATGAAGCTTTGTGAAAAATTAGGATTAGATGAAGACACATACTCTGTATCGATTCCATTAGGTGCTACGATCAACATGGCAGGTGCAGCAGTTACCATTTCTGTCCTAACGCTTGCAGCAGCTCATACTTTAGGGGTTGAAGTCGACTTAGCAACAGCTGTAATTTTAGCGGTTGTATCAGCAGTCTCAGCAGCAGGTGCTTCTGGAGTAGCGGGCGGTTCACTGTTGTTAATTCCAGTAGCTTGTAGCTTATTCGGTATTTCAGTGGACGTTGCGATGCAGGTAGTAGCAATTGGCTTTATTATCGGTGTAGTTCAGGATTCATGCGAAACAGCCCTTAACTCATCATCAGATGTCGTATTTACAGCGGCAGCTGAGCAAGCAAAAAATAGAAAAAGTAAATAAAATCAATTAATTAATTCAGCGGAGCCCTAAATTTATTTAGGGTTTTTGAATTTTAGATAAACTCATATAATATTGAGTATGCCTATAGTCTATTTTAAAAAAATTTATTAGTAAAAAACCGTTGATCTCCGTTCCATGCGCTCCCTTTCCGCAGGCACGGCTTCAACTAATTTTTGCGGCGATCCGCCGCAAAAATGGATTTTCAGCGCGCGCGATTCCTGCAGGAGTGTCGCGCCTTTCACTACAATCAACTCCTGTTGCCTAATGATAAGATATGTCACTTTATATTTAATATAATGTGCCAGGTGATGTATAAAAATAGAATAAGTGACGTTACCAACTTGAAATACTTACAATCCAATAGCTTTTAACAGGAGAATCTTCTTCGTAAAGTAACTACAACGACCTTTTCCAATTTCATTCTCCGTTTGTTTGGAAAAAGATTTGTATGAATTGTACTTTGAAGAATGGATTAAAATATGTTGGAAAACCAGGGAAGCCTCTTCACGAAAAGGGCAGTGGCGAGGCTTGCCGATTTCTAAGAGAATACTTTGTCTACAGTCCGGAGCCCTAAATTTATTTAGGGTTTTTTCTGTCGTTGAAATTGCTTCGGTTGGTTTAAATAAGATATAATATAGTTATGTAGGAGGGAAATTGGATGACAAAAATCACTATTGATTCTCCAGAGTTTAAACGCGTTGAAAAAAATTTATTACTCGAAAATTTTCAAGTCAACAAACAATTAGCCTTAAAAGCAATTGACGTCGTTAACTCCAAAAAAATATTAACACCTACTATGATTAAAGAAGCGTTAAACCTTGAAAAAATATAATTTCGGTAAAGATGAGGATTATTTATTAGCGCATAACTGCTTAGGAATAACAACTTACGAGGATCTTGAAAATGCTGAGCAATATGTATTCATCATTCGCTCCTTACAAGTGGAGAACGGCACATATGTACTAGATTCTTTTACAATGAACTCATTGCAAAATCTGCACCGTCATTTATTTCGGGATATATATGATTTTGCTGGAGACATCCGGAGCGTACAGTTAGCTAAAGGAACAACACAATTTTGTCAGTTTCAATATATTGCAGCGATTAGTTCTGACATTTTTACGAAAATAGCGGCTGAAAAAAATTGGTCAACAGTAGAAGAGGCAGCAAAAAAACTAGCTTATTACAAAGCAGAATTGAATATGCTACATCCTTTTAGAGAAGGGAATGGGAGAGCCATTCGTATATTCATCCAATATTACGCTAAATCCAAAGGGTATGATTGGCAATATGCGAATATCGATTCACAGGAATACATGCTTGCGATGATTGCGTCTGTTCATAATAGTACTAAACTTCAACGCCTATTTTTTAAAACATTAGTAAAACTATAATGTAGCAATAATAAAAACGATGGACATCCTAAATTAGGTGACATCGTTTTTTTATGGAAACAAATGAAATGTAAATAATTGAGTTGAAAGTAATTATCGAAATTTCAGAATAACATAACAATTTTAAGCTAAAATAAAAATCATGTCCCTTTCGTTATAGTTTTGTAAACGTAGTGTAAATTTAATATTTCGTTTTTGTAATGATATTTACTTTCTTCCGCAGATGAGTAATATTAAAGCAGGAAATAAACTTGTCTGTGAAAATAGAGTAAGCTAAATCTATTATCCGGATATACGGTAGACTCCGTGAATAATTTTATCGAGGTGACAATAGTGGAAATTAATTGGCAAGAAATGATATTTGAATTTCTTGGAGGGTTAGGCTTATTCCTTTTTGCAATTAAATTTATGGGAGACGGTCTACAAAAAGCAGCTGGCGACCGTTTACGTGATATTTTAGATAAATTTACAACAAATCCATTAATGGGTGTTTTAGTCGGTATTGTTGTTACCGTTCTCATTCAATCGAGCTCAGGGACGACGGTCATTACAGTCGGTTTAGTGAGTGCCGGATTTATGAAGCTTCGTCAGGCAATCGGTGTCATAATGGGGGCGAATATCGGGACAACCATTACAGCGTTTATTATAGGAATTGATGTTGGCGAGTATGCATATCCAATTATGGCGCTCGGTGCAGTATTATTGTTCTTCTTTAAAAAGAGTACAGTTCAAAATATCGGACAAGTCCTATTCGGTTTTGCCGGTCTTTTTATCGGTTTAGAGCTGATGAGTGGCGGTATGAAGCCGCTTCGTGAATGGCAGCCATTTTTGGATTTAACAGTTAGTATGAGTGATACACCATTTTTAGGGGTCATCGTTGGTACAGTATTTACAGTAATTGTACAATCCTCATCGGCAACAGTAGGGATCCTACAAGGCTTATATGCAGAAGGTTTAGTGCCACTAGAAGGTGCATTACCTGTCCTATTTGGAGATAACATCGGTACGACAATTACAGCGATATTAGCAGCGCTTGGTGCATCTGTTGCCGCTCGTCGTGCAGCTGCCACACACGTCTTATTTAATGTCGTTGGTACCGTTATCTTTGTGCTTTTATTAGTTCCGTTTACCGCGTATATAGAATGGATTACAGGCGTCCTTGGTCTTGAGGAAAAAATGCAAATCGCCTTTGCGCACGGTACATTTAACGTTATGAATACTTTAATTCAGCTACCGTTAATAGGTGTTTGGGCATGGCTAGTGACACGTCTTATACCGGGTGAAGATACTGCAATTGAATATAAACCAAAATATTTAGACTATAGCTTAATCACACAATCACCATCTATTGCGATTGGACAAGCCAAACAGGAAATTGTACGTATGGGTGAGTATAGTGTACATGGCTTACAAGAAGCACTGCAGTATTTAAATACACAGGACAATAAACATGCCGGTACAACAGCACTGCTGGAAGAAGCAATTAATAATTTAGATCAAAAGTCGACAGATTATTTAGTCTCACTTTCTAAGCAGTCACTATCTTCGCATGATTCTAAGGTCCACCATGCACTACTAGAAAACATTCGTGATATTGAACGGATTGGGGACCACTTTGAAAACTTAATTGAGTTAATAGATTATAAAGAAAATAATCGTGTGAAGTTAAGTAAGGATGCTATGCAAGAATTGAACGAAATGTTTGAGCTAACAGTCGAAACAGTATCGTTAGCTGTTCGTTCACTAGATCAACGTGATGTAAAATTTGCAGAAGAAGTAATGGCGAATGAAGATAAAATCGACGAGATGGAACGAAAGCTTCGAAAACGTCATATCCTTCGTTTAAATGAGGGAATTTGCTCAGGCTCTGCAGGCATTGTTTTTGCTGATATTATTAGTAATCTCGAACGAATTGGGGATCATGCAGTGAATATCGCACAAACAGTAATAGAAACAAAGTAAAAATGAAAACATGAGCTGACGATAGATCCGTCACTCATGTTTTTTTATTTTTCATTAGCCTTCATTCGAGAAATATACTTCTTCAAAGGGCTGGATGATTACAAACCCTTCACCTGAGAAAGCCATCTGTATCGACTCACCACTTCCACGACCAATAAATGTACGGAAGCTAATATCTGTTATAAATTCTGGTGTTAGATTGCCAGACCAAGCCACAGTTGCATGGGGATCTGTATAAACAGTTTGCCCTGGTTTTACAAGTAATGTTAATGGCTCAAAATGCGTAGTAATCGCTACCTTGCCACTTCCCTTTAACGTCACATTAAATAAACCTCCTGCCATTATCCCAGCCATTTTGCGCATTAGATGAATATCCCATTCAATCTGCGGTTCAAAAGCAAGTAAATCATTGCCGTTTACACAAATACTTTCATTATTTAGTTCAAAAATCGTAACTTTCTTTCCTTGATCGGCTAAGTAAAGACGCCCTTTACCTTTCGCTCTCATAAGTTGAGTACCTTCACCTGTTAACGCTTTTTTAAACATTTTAGCGAGGCCATGCTCCATCACTCGCTCACGTTCAAACTTAATGTCGCCTATGTAGGATATCATAGCGCCCATCTTAGACCAAACTTCACCATCCAAGTTGACTTCTAATACACGTTCAGTTTCCAAGACAAAGTAGTCATTATCCTTGTCGTCTTGTTGCGTGTTTTCCACAAATGCGTTTAAAGAATATTTTCCCATGCCAATCTCCCCCTTACTATCCTTTATACGTATATAGGAAATTAAAGATTCGTAATTTTTAGAATATAATGCGTTACTAAAAATCAACCTTTGTCGCATTTTTTATCTTACCTATTGCATAGTATGTCGAAAGGGGGATCGTATGAGAATAAATTGGCGAGTGCGCGTCCGACATAAAACTTTTTTAGTAGCACTATTTTCTTTACTTCTTTTACTCTCGCAGCAGGTAGCGGCAATATTTGGCTACGAATTAACCGCCCAAATAAGTGAACAGCTCACATCTATTTTTAATACGATTTTATCGATACTTGTTTTACTAGGAGTTGTAGTTGATCCAACAACAAAGGGAATGAGTGACAGTGAAAGAGCATGTACGTATGAACGTCCAAACTAATAGCGGATAATGTCAGAGGTGCCCATGCTAATCCAGACTAAATGGTCTATTGTTACGCCTATTTCTCAATTTTAGTGTAGTATTTATAGAAATAGAGGTGTTTTTATGGATCTAGCTTTTGAACAACGAATTATCGCAAATTTCGGTGAGGTGGGTGAGCAATGGTTAGCGAGGTTACCCACTACTATTGAATGGTGTAACAACGAGTGGGGATTAGTTATGGAAGAGGTTATGGAGAGGTTATCTTATAATTATATTATTTATGTAATAAAAAACGATAAGCCCTATGTATTGAAGCTTGGTGTACCAGGAAATGATATCAGCCTAGAAATGCTAGCGACAGAGCTGTACGGAAGTCAGAACTTTGTTAGGCTCCTTGCGAAAAATAATCAGCACGGTGCGCAATTGCTTGAACGGATACAGCCAGGCTGCATGCTGTCAACCATGGATGAGGAGAGAGCCATCGAGATTTTTTGTAGCACTTGGCAGGCGTTACGTGCCCCAGCAGATGAACGATTTCCACATATATATCAGTGGTTTTCTACATTACATACTCACGAGGGCCCTATTCTAAAAGGTGACCTAGAGCTAGCAGCACACTTTGCTCAGGAAATAATGCAGGACGGAAATAATGAGCTGCTGCATGGTGATTTACATCATTATAATATTTTGTATGATAACAAGCGTGGCTGGTGTGGCATTGATCCAAAGGGTATAAATGGCGATAAGTATTTTGATTGTATTCCTTTTATATTAAACGAATGTCAGAATGAAAAAGTATTATCTAACCGGATAGAGCAAATAACGCAAAAACTATCTTTAAATCGAAACAGACTTATTAAAGCAGCAATTGCGCTCACAACAGTTCGATCTTGCTGGGCAACAGAGGATGAGGAAGACTGGTATGGTACTTTTGAGAAGGTAGTGTGGCTAAAAAAACTATTATAAAATAGGGAGAAACTCCTCGTCAGAAACCATTTCCCATACAGCTTTTTGCTGATTTGGAAGATGGTTTCTAATTTTTTGATAAAAAATGTATGTTTTCTGTATTTTTTGTCCAAAATTGGACAAAAAGCTACAGATAACTACAAGGAGGAGTTCTATGTTGAGAGTTAATGCTTTTTTTGTTCTGCTACTAATTGTTTTTTCAGTTAGTTCAGTAGCAAACGCAGCTACCCCATTGCCGCTAGCCACCAGTAATTTAGATCCAAAATATAATTCAGTTGATGAGAATGCCCTGGGTGAGACAAGCATTCACACTTGGGATGCTTTAGATATTTCAATGCTGTTAAACGATGACGATGAAGTGAAAAAGTATACGGTAGTTCAAGGTGACAATTTATTTCGAATTGCCGTTAATCACGGTGTTTCGCTTCAATCACTTATAGGTTGGAACGATTTGACGAGCGATTTAATTCACCCTGGGGATGTTTTAATTGTAAGTGGTGAAGAGGTGGATGAAATCACTCCTATCAAATCCCATTTTGAGGAAAAGAAAAAAGTAGTCACCACAAGTGGTAGTTCGCAGAATACAAATAAGACAAAGCCAAATAATAACGCCCCACCTTCTAATTTGACGGGGAAAGAAATGATTGTCACTGCAACAGCCTATACAGCCTATTGTGATGGATGCTCTGGAACAACTGCATACGGCATTGATTTACGAGCAAATCCAAACCAAAAAGTTATCGCCGTCGACCCACGAATCATTCCTCTTGGAACAAAGGTATGGGTAGAGGGCTATGGTGAAGCAATTGCAGGTGACACAGGTGGCGCGATTAAAGGTAACAAAATTGATGTCTTTATTCCAACTTATGAAAATGCCATAGCCTGGGGCGTCAAAACAGTTAAAATTAGAGTGTTAAATTAACTATAGTATCTGTGCTTTTTTAGGAGCTCCAAATAGTGACGACTATTTGGAGCTTTACTTTTTTAATAAAAGTGAGGGCTATCCGCACAAAAGGTAGCCATCCGCACAAAAGGTAGCCATCCGCACAAAAGAAGCGTGTATCCGAACAAGAAGAGGGTCCATACGCACAAAAGAAGCGTGTATCCGAACAAGAAGAAGGTCCATCCGCACAAAAGAGCAGCATTTCAGTATAAAACCCCTCATCAAAATAAATACTCTCATATTATCACTACCGTCGCATAAAATTTTACTGAATTTTCTGTTTTTTATTCTTCCTGTTT